>JBFWYS010000102.1:0-9965 GCA_050186175.1 Pseudobdellovibrionaceae bacterium | reverse complement strand
GACTTATTGGAAATTTCAGATGCTTTTTTTAAGAAAGATTGCTTTTCTAATTTTGAGAGTTTTGCAAAAGTCTTCATACCGTGCCTGCAATTTCCTTGAGTGAGTGGCGCATCCAAATAGGAGCAAACTTTAAATCTTTAATTAGTTGAGCTCTATCTTTTGAGGACAGTTTTCTTCGAAGTGAGGAAATAGTTTTGGTATCGATATGATCTTTGCCAATGAACTTAAGTGCTTCAAAAATAAGACCACTTGTGGTTCCTGCCACGGCCAATGCTTTATTATTCGTTTTTTTGAAAACCAGGATTTTTGAGCCGACCTTTATTTTCCGAGAGCTTCCGTTTGTAAGATAGGAAATCTTGGCCGGCACTTGTTCGCTAAGGCCAAGTAGGTTGGCTGCATAGGCACCTGAAGGTTGAGTCTGGATATGGTCTCTTTGCGAAATGGCCTTTACTACGCTTTCAATGTTAGGAGGCATAATTCCCAACTCTTGGTGTTTTTGAGGGTACTCATAGATGCCCTTGGAAATGCGCCTGATGATGCCATCTTTAGCCAGTCTCGACAGGCTCTTTCTTATGGCTTCGTCCGAACCATAGTCCAAAAAACGGTCTGGAGTAAAGCATGTACCCCTACCGTACCCGTAAATTCTATTTAACACTTTAGTTTCAATAGCTTGCATTACATGTGTCCTCGTATTCTGTCACAATTATAGCATATTATTGTGACAAGTTAAGGGCTATTTTGAGTGTCTCATTATGAGATTGGTAGTGTTTTGTAGCCACATGAACTTCTTAAAAATTAAGAAGTTCATGTGGGGCTTAGGTTAGAAGGAATTGAATCCTTCAAACCGTATTTTTTTCAGGTTTATTACTTTGGATCTTCATATGTTTCGTGGCTTGGTGATATTCACTAGGTGCGCGGTCGCCTTAGGATATTTTTTTATGCAAACACATTTTCCTACTCCGAGTGATTTTATAATATTTGGATGAATTATAAATTCTTCGACTTCTCTGAGGGATTTGGCTCCCGTTGGGATATCAATGCCAAGAAATTTCTGACTCTGATATGTTTCCTTCCAGGTTTTGCGTGTGCCGGCCATTCCTGAAATTATTTCTGCGGATTCCGGTCGTTTCTGAAGAAAAGCGTAGAGGGTAGATGTGTTTCCCATAAGTCGGCCAGCGAATTCAGGGCTAATTCTTTGCAGATCGCAGATTTCTTGGTGGGCAACAATGATCGACATTTTCGAGCTTCGTGCTCGATCAAGAAACCCAATGAAATCCTCCGATGCTAGATCCGCAAACTCATCAACAACAACTGTGAAGGGCTTTCGGTTTTCTAACAAGACTTCGGCGTCAACCTTGGCAGAAGTCGCCTTTAAATCTTGTAGAATAAATCGGCCCATAGTTTTTGCAGTTTCGCCGTATCTCCGTGAATCGAGAAAGAGGAATATTATTTTCCCTTGGTTGACCGAATCATAAAGGTCAATGCCACTCTCTACACTTGTTACTAGCTCGCCGAAATCGGAGAGGGTGATTGATTCTAACTGCGAGCGCAACCCCTGCAGGCTTTGATAATTGTCCTTTTCGTTTAGGAATATTGCGAGTTCATGGGCGAGGGCGCGAATTTTTATATTTTCAATAGGTACCATATTCCCATAGTATTGGATGCGTTCCTTGCTCTGCGCACACTCTAGGACATGGCCGATGTGTAAACCCAATTTCCCCTCATCTCTTAACCAACACAAAATAATGAGTAGCTTCAACACGAAGCTAGAGGCTTGATTTTTGTAATATTCTTCGCTCCAGTTTAGGCTTAACAAAATTCGATCTCGAAGTTGATTGGCCGTGCCTCTTGAGAGGAGATTGTAGGGGGTCGAGAATTTTTGATCTGTTAGAGAAAAGATTTTCAGGTCCTGCAGTCGGTTAGCCTCAACGACTGCATTTGTTAGCTTATTGAGTGTATCAAGGTCACCTTTAAGGTCGATAAGCATCAACCCTTTGCCCTGTTTCATCCTCTCACTAAGTATGTGGGAGAGGAGTACGGTTTTTCCATAACCGCTTGCTCCGACAATATGAACATGATGATTCAGCTGCTCTTCTGTAAGTTCCTCTTTTCGTTTGAAAGGACCTTTGATGTTCCCTAGGAGCACTCCGCCCTTAGGTTTTGGAAATAAATTCTGGAATTTTTTAAAGATGAGTTTCATTTTAGTTAATTCCTTTTAAGATTTGACTGGTAGATTCAACTTTAAAAAACTCTTGATAAAGATTCGTCTTGTCGACGAGTAATTTGGCAATTGTGGGATGCTCGCAGACGTAATGGACTTTGGTGAATAATTTTTCCCGGTCGCTCGGGGCTTGAATAAGATCGATATAGAATTTAATTTTTTCGTCGTACCGACGATGAGATTTGCGGGCAATCTCGAGTTCGAAAGCAACCCAGTCGCCATGTTGGTTCCGATAGATTGCATCGGGGCGAAATTCTTTTGGAAGGCGAGTTCTAATATTCTGAGTCTCGCTGAGGACGCGTTCAGAGTGCCACTCGGTTGTTTGGAATTTGTTTTCTAGAGCGTAACGTAATTTTTGGACCAACAGATCATGAGAAAATGTTCTGATGTCGATATCTGCAAGCGGTTTACAGTATTGTTTTGTCGAACGAGAGTTTTGAAGAAAGAAGTATCCCTTTTCCGTTGCGACGTAGATCTGTTTGCTAGCTATATGGTCGACCGTCTCAAGCATTTTGACCTGCAACAGATTGTAAATTCGTTGCCTGGCCCAAATAAATGAACTGCTAATATGTCCGTCTCGGGTATGTTTGAAAAATGCTTCGTGTATTTCTTCGAGCGTTGAAAATTTCATTTCTAAAACATATTGAAGAATATTTAGATCCCTGTCTGTGAACCTAAAACCTTTTGTAGACCCACCTAATTTTTCTTCCTGTGGTATTTGAAAGTACGCTAACGCTGTTTCCATTTTTCCAATCCTTACTTAATTTTTGTCTGATGTTTTGTTGAGTTAGGACTTACCTATCTCACCAATTCTTATTAATTGTTTTTTCCGCTCTCGGTTCTGTGGTTTCTTCTAAGAGCTTTGTTAGGCAGTAGTTATTTGCTGACCATCCATTCTCGTAGGGAGTGGATGGTCAGCAAATAACTGCTGCCGTTCCTCAATGCTAAGTTGTTAAAACCACAGGGCCGAGAGCGGAAAAATCCTAAATTACGCCCATCGCGAAGGATGGGGGTTTTAATGGGGTTTCCAATGGAAGTTGGTGCCAATCAGAAGTTGGTTCAAATGAACTAAAATCTGGTGGATAAAGGGTAGGGGTGGTTGAGACTCAGCTTGCCAGTCGACGGCTGCAACCGTTGACTAATGACCTTCGGTGCAGACCTTCGCGGCAAACGCTAAAATTTCCTAAAAATTCGAAAAAATGCGTTCCGTTAGTCAACCGATAGTCAACGAGGGCTCAAAATCATGCAAAATCGGCCTTAATGTTACTTATTGACATTTTTCGCTAAATATCTTAATTTACGATTAATTCTAACAAAATTGCGTACTTCGAAAAAAATGGGAAATGGACTCATAACCCGAAGGTCGTAGGTTCAAATCCTGCCCCCGCAACCATTTTCAAGTACCGAGAATCTCAAAAGAAAAATCGAATCAAAGTTGAAACTAAAAAACGGTTTTTCTTTTTCATTGGCTACAAATTGGCTACGCGAAACAGAACTCAAACTAAATTCACCGAACTGCAGTTTCATTTAGACCACTTTCAGTGTCACAACCTCCACCACAATTTCCGGTTCAACCGAAAAGTTCTTTGCGACTTTATTAACACTTCCGGCGATTTGATGAACGTAAGTCATTGTCGTCGCAATATCCGCATGCCCGCAAATTTCTTTCACAGTCTTGAGGTCCACGCCGTTTGCGATCATTAAAGTCGTAGCGGTATGGCGCATGTCATGAAAGCGAATCGGTCTACCGCCCCAGCGTTTGAGATCTTTCTGAAACTGGCGATCGGAAAAGTTATCGTGGCAAATGGGGTTCCCTTGTTCGTTGCGAAAGATCGTTGTCATATTCGACAACTGATCTTCTGCAATCAGACTCATGAGCTCATCCCGCAAAGTCGGAGGGCAGGGGACTAATCGGCTACGTTTACTTTTCGTAGGTCCAAAGTCATTCGTCACACGATTGAATTGCCTTCTGACTAAAATCGTTTCGCCATCATCTGAAACATCCATCGGACGCAGTCCCCAGATCTCACCGGCACGCATGGCCGTGTTAAGTGCGACCAGGTAAGCTACATAAACCCAACGCAGCTGACTGCCCTTGGGGTATAGCTCTTTCATGCAGTTAAGAAAACTGACCGCTTCCTTTTGATCCCAAAACGCCATTTCGGCCTGACTCTTAGCGAGCTTGCGAAGACCATTTGCTGGATTAAAAGGAATCCTTCGGTGCTTCACCGAGTGATTCAAGATCGCCATAATGGTATCCGTCTTTCTATTGACGGTTGCATTGGCTGATCCCTTTTTCTTTTCATCTTTCTGATATTGACCAATAAGTTCCGGTGAAAATTTCTCCAAGGTGAGTTTGCCAAATCTAGGAAGTAACTCTTTGAAGACTCCTTCAAGACGTTTTGTATGACTTGCGGAAAAGCGTAACTTCCCATCTTCAAGCCAATAATTCGCCTCTTCTTCAAAAGTTCGATCCGTAAAAGACATTTGTCCAAATGGATTTAACTTTTTTTGTCGAAGTTCCTCTTTCGTTTGATTCGAAAAATCCTCTGCATCGACCTTGCGGTCAAAGCGCCGAAAAATTCGTTTTGAACCTCGACCATCTTCATAAATACGTACATCCCATTTGATCTCACCGTTATCGAGAATTGTTTTTCTTATAGACATTTTTTGCTCCTTTTCTGATATAAAAAAATCAAAAGAGCAAAAAGTAAGTCGTTGCTACCAGCTATTCACTTTTCAAAGAACACTCACACCACATGGAGTGAGTTATTAATTGAATAAATTTTCTGTGGGGTCTTAGCAAGAGATAATTTTTGAAGCACGCTGCGAGTCCCGTACTGAAGGCGACTTGATCAAAGTAAATCGCAGTCATCCGAACTCACTTTTTTATAACGCTAGTATCAATCGACGAAATATTTTTTCATTATGTTTTGTTATGTTTGATGGGGACCTGGAGGGACCTACAGGGACCGGAGGGGACAAAATGCGTTTTCGAAAAATATCGGGCGAAAAAAGAGGCTTGCAACGGATGAAATCATTTGGCACTTGCTGAAGAGAAGCGCAGGAGTTTGAAATGGAAACAGTGAAGCAGGATCGAAAAATGGATTTATTAGGTCTTATGGAAAGTGAACATCGGCAGTTGCTGAGAGCGACAGAAGTTGCGAGAATTCTAAACATATCCTTAGAGACTGTATATGATTGGAAATATCGCGCGAAATCGAGAAATATTCCTGATGGGAATGTTCGTCAAAATTAGCAGGATGCTCTTTGTGCGTTCTGATTTATTGAGAAATTGGCTTATGGATCATGCTAGTAAGTGTCCTTCCTACAGGAAATAATTCTAGCGAAATTTCCGACGCTTTCTATGAAAGATTGGCCATTCTTGTATAGAGAATGGAGATCTAACTTTCGGAGTTATTTCCTCTGCAAAGTGAGACTGTGGAAGGCCTTACTGTTCACAGTTGCGGTAAAAAAGATTTTGTCGGCCTTTGAAGGCGAAACTAGGTTCGCCTTTCAGAGCGATTTTAATCAGGGCTATTTCTGAATTTTTAGCAATGGAGATTTCAGCTGCTTGTTCTTCTGCCTGGGGCCCATTGTCCGTTACGAGGGAAATACCGTTTGATCCAAGTATCCACGTACCATTGTGGGCTGACCAAACACCTTCGTCAGCTATTGGCATTGTAATCTTAAACAACTCGTTCTTAAAAAATTTAATATTGTTATAGTCAGGTGTTTTTACGCGAAGATCGGCATCAACGCCACACCAGCGGTTTGCAGTCAATTCCTCAGATGACGGTGAGTGAACACTGCCAACTTGTTTCATCAACTCGTCGAGCTTCTGGTCATTCGTTGCTTCCACTGGGGTTTCTTTTTTAATGGGAGCGTCATCGGTGTTGTTCTGAGCCGTCTTAGGCTTTGCACAACCAACAAGAAACAATAATAGGGTAATTTGCAATACAGTTCTCATGGGTTCACACTCCGCAATCACAATTTAAACGAATTACGGTTGCGCTTCAACTGTCAGGATTTTAGACAGTACTAATTTCAATACATCCATTTCAAACTGCTTTAAAAGCAACGCCTCAGGCAGATCGCATTTAATATGAAAGAACGCCCGAAATTCATTACCTGTTTTAATAGGAAAGAAGTGCCAAACCAACAGTTAGTTAAATAGTGAACTTGCATTTCGACTAGTGATCGCAGTGATTTCAGCTTCGGTAAAAGGAAGCTTGCGGAGAGCGTTTAGCGTATCAATCGGCGTAAAGGCTGGGTAATCAGATCCCATCAAAACTCGATCAATTCCGAATTGCCGAAGGTGCCAGACTAAATTTTCCCGCTCAGGCGAATCGGCATAAAATATACTGATGGCGCTAAGATCGACATATATATTTCGAGGTACCTCTGAATTCATTTGATATAAAAGTGCGGCTATTGAAAGGTCTCGGTAATCTTTGAAAAGCGAATGAGCCAAAATCACTTTCGTTTTCGGAAAACGAACGATGATTTTAATCATTTCGAGGGTAATTCTGCTGTCCATCCATACAGAGTCAAACACCACTGGCAGTCCAAGCTCTCCGGCCTTTTCTAAAATCGGCGGAATAAGCGAAAGAGTTTTTGGATCGCGAAGATCAAGGCCATTAGCCTGCGGGTGCAATTTCAGACCACGCATCTTAAGAACTTTCGCGCAACGTTCAACTTCTTCAATAATCCAAGTCATTTTCAAATTTACGCTGCAGAATCCAATGAGTCGTTTAGGAAATTTTGCGACTTCAGCAGCAAGAAAATTATTTTCTCTCATTGCAGCAGCACGCTCTTCAAAGAAATAAGCGTCACTGTAAATTGCAGCTGAGGAAATGCCGGCTTGATCTATTTGAGTAATAATTGTTTCCGCTGTGACAACAGGCTCTCCTACTTTTTTTGCAGCTTCTGGACTAAAAAGATGGGTGTGTATGTCAAAGCTTGGATTCGAACTATTCGGTTCTGCCCACAGCTGATCTTCTGAAGCGAAGGTGAATGCGAGAACAGCAAAGATAAAAGCGTTGCGAAGTATTTGTTTCATGGCGAGGAAGATAGA
Organism: Pseudobdellovibrionaceae bacterium; assembly: GCA_050186175.1. Taxonomy (GTDB): domain Bacteria; phylum Bdellovibrionota; class Bdellovibrionia; order Bdellovibrionales; family Bdellovibrionaceae; genus JBFWYS01. The sequence goes on along the minus strand of JBFWYS010000102.1, from coordinate 2,667 downwards.
AACCGGTGAACAAGATGTCAATCAAGCAAAGGTTTAAATTAATAAGCACTGATCGAAATTTAATATACCGCGTTTCTGGACAGGAAATAACGCTCAAAATCTATTCGTTGATTTACCGGAAGTAAGTGCCATTACTTAACACAGAGTTGCAAGCCGACCTTGTGGAATTATTTCTTGTAAGTTTGTGTATTGGCGATCATGGTCGGCCGGTTGATCTCCGTGTTTTTCCTACCTCATTATAGATCGTGAACCTCTGCGAGATTAGAAAAAATGTCACCTTTTTGATTAAAACGGCAATAGGGTTACTGATATTGACATGAGACCTGTGCCCTCATTGTCCTGTAGGCTTTTGTAGTTACACTCTACAGTAACCAAGTTTCTTCCAAGGTTGATGTCTTCTTTAGTTCTTCGGAGATCACTCGCTAAAAGAAGCATTAGTTCTCCAGGAGTAAATCCTGCTTCTTGAGCAACCTTGGCGCTAATTAAACACGAGCTTTGCGGTCCTTTTTTCGTTTCCGTGAGGTAAGAACTTGAAACGATTGAAACTGCGTTGCCGATTGTGCGTACGTGGTCCACTGTTTGAAGCTGTTTCTTACCTGTGCCGAGATCGTTCAATACCAACGTTGTTGCAGCGTTTGAAATTGAAGCCAATAAAATAAATCCTAAAAAGCAAAAAGTTTTCATATATTTCTCCTAATAAATCAAATAGGAGCAAGCGACAGGCCATGTGGAAATTTGATTAGTTAGAATAAAATGACTTACCACTGTCCTGTGCAATGTCATATGTCGACATTTTAGACGCTTTCGGTCCGAAATTGGCTTCCAAATTTGTGAGGTCGGGAGTTTCAAATATTTATTAAAAGCACCCATGAACAGCGGATTCAGAAACTTTCATGGGCTTAAAGTGCCTATAAGTATTGGATCTAAATTTATCCACATCTTCCACCTGATCGAAGGCCTCTGAAATCACTTCGACTTCAACTTTGAGCTCGCGCAGAACTTTGAGGCGCAGAACAATTTCGATGTGGGCTTCGATTTGAGCCGGTTGATCTCCGCGTTTTTCCCATCTCATCAGAGATTGATGAGTGACTCCTACGAATTTCGCAAAATTACGCAGGGACATATTTAGGCTATTTCTAATGAACTTTACCTGATCTCCACTGAGAGGTACCTTTTGCTGTGAGCAAATGAACGCCACGACCACTTCGCCGATCTGCTTCCAATCGACATCTGGTACAAGCTCTCCTCTAATTTTCACTGCTGGCAGCTCTTCAAAAATAACGGGGAAACCGAAGCCATGCCATTCGTAATTTTTTAGTTTCATGCGTCCTCTTTATTCGGGTCAATTACAGTTATGATCAAAAGTCGTTCATTTGTTTTGTGATCAACTTCGAAGGCTATTCCGATTCTTAATTCTCGTTTATCTATCGTCTTGCCTAAAAAACTATACTCCCAATTTTCATGTTCAATACTGTATCTATCTTTTGCGGGCTCATGTTTAGCATTTCCTAACGCTTGCAATATCTCTGGATACAAAATCTTACGTTGGCTCATGCGAGTATTTGCATGAGAGTGAACTCTAATCTTGTTCACCTGCCAAAGTGCCCTCATCTTAGTTGTTACATCTTTTTCCTTAGGATTCTTATCGGAAGAACCCCTGGTACTTAAAGTACCATCTTTAGGTTTTTTTGTCATTACATTATTGCTTTCCGCTTTTATTCGTTTTGAGTGCCTCAAAATGAAACACCCCTCAGGACGTTCAGCCTGAGGGGGAATCATACATTTTATCCAATTTACACATTGAGAGGGTCAATTGATTTTGAGGTTTTTAAATTCATGTCCGTGCTCCGCTCACTATAAAAGGATACTTTGGCTACCAGCTATGCTCGTGGATGATGGCGAGAACTCTTTAAACCTGCCAAAAAAATCATCTGCCATTTCGATAGTAAAGTAATCGCTATAAAGTGCTGTTCCTTTTTGAAGAACGTTCCAGACCGATTTCTTTTCACAGATAATTCGGATGTGGTCGTACTTAGGTCGATCGTCGTCCGAGGTATTGCGCACGCAATCTACATACCTTCTAATCTTGTCCTGGTAACGCCGTTTTGACTTTTGAGCGATCTCGTATTCAAAGGCAATAAGCTTGCCGCTTGGGGACTTATAAACTCCATCTGGGGTGGAGTCTCGCGAGCCTCTGTACATAAAGTAATTCCCGTATGAGATCTTTAGTTGTCGGTCGCTTTGCCAGTTAACAGCATTTTCGTACCCCTCTAGTAACAGTCTGCTTTTGGGTCACTTTCTGATCATGATCGAAAGTTCGAACATCGATGCGCTCAATGTGTTTCGCTGGTGCATCTGAAAACACAATTTGATTGGCGGTAAGACTTGGATTCGCGATAGATACAGAATAAGGACCAGAGTCATCGGGCTTTTTAAATGAGGCCCTGGCGTCTCCATATATTCTACTGCCTGAGTAATAATGAGATGTGGCCCAAGGTGAAACCTGAATCATCCCTGCCTGTGGAAGAGATTCTCTGGCATTGTTAATTGCTGCGACAATGACTGTCTTTATTCTATCACTATGATCACCGTATGGTGTTGCGACGTTTGCAGTTCCATGAGCAAGAAATAGCTCGCTTGCTGTGGCTTGTGAAATTGTTAAGAGCA
>JBFWYS010000101.1:0-9967 GCA_050186175.1 Pseudobdellovibrionaceae bacterium | reverse complement strand
AAGAACGGAGTGGATGTCGGGAAAAAAGATTTTCTTGGTGAGATGCCTTATAAGCATTAAGGTGACTAAGTCTTTAAAATTTAGCGAAATTTTTAAGCGTCTCAGAGTAAGGCAAACACCATTAGGCGTTCTCTAACAAGAGGAGCAATATGAGACAAACACTCTAGAATGTATCATTTCAAATTAAATCTCAATAATGCACAATTATTTGGGCGAGGTTTCTCAGTCTGAGTCTTAACTAAATCTCAGGAAAATCCGAAATATTTGTTATGGCACGTGAACCGACTCTAAGAGTCATCTCAATTTTCGCGATTTTGTTCGGATCCTTGAATGTATTCGCGAATGCTACGCCTGAAGGTTTAACTTTTCAGGGGCGTATAATTAAACCATCGGGGTTACCACTTGAGGCAACAAGTGTTGTTCTCAACGTTCGAGTTTTAAGTCCAACTTCAGATTGTATTTTGTTAGAGGAAAATCACACTGTGGCTATGACGGACAGTGGTGGAGTGTTTTCTGTCATTATCGGCGGTGGTCTGCGTACGGGTGCAGATAAAGGGTTTAGCCTAACTCAAATTTTTAAAAATTCGGGTTCCTTAACAGGACTCACTTGCGGAATCAGCGGCGTGACCCAGTACGATGCTCTTTCAGGACAGTCTCGCAGGGTACGCGTTGCATTTAATGACGGAGTAGACACGATCACCCTAACTTCGGATTTTATTGTACGTTCTGTGCCGTATGCGCTCGTTGCAGATTCTGTACAAGGAAAATCTCCGACAGATTTTGTACAAATAAACACAACAGGAACAAAAGTCCTCTCGCAAACAAACTTGGAGCAAATTTTTGATGGAACCGCGTTTACAGAGTTGTCAGCAATTATAGCTGGAACTTCAACTCAGTATGCAAAGTCATCAGCACTTCCCGTGATCGGTGGATCTTTAGATATGTCGGCCGCTGGAAAAGATATTCTCGTTCGGGACGCTCCAACTTCTGGAGACAGCGCTGTTAATAAAGATTACGTTGATTTGGCAATTGCGGGAGCATCTCCAGGTGCGCATACACACGATGCAGCTGATGTGACTTCAGGAGTCTTGGCAACAGCAAGAATCCCAACGGGAACAGACACCACAAAGTTGCCCTTGGCCGGTGGAACAATGACAGGTGCTCTCAACATGAGCGGACAGAATATTCTTGGCACGGGTCACATCACCATGAGTCCACAGATGACTTTCAATCTTGGAACTTACACAAATGCTGAAGAAGACGCATTGGATGATGGTCTCACCGGTTCTGACAAGGGAAAATTTTGGTACAATTCGACATCTAACCAAGTGAAAGTTTGGAATGGAACTGTTGTTGTTGCTCTTGGTGCTGCAGGTTCCGGAGTTCAATCTGTGAATGGTGCGACCGGAAACAACCAAACAATTCAAATGGGCTCAACTGGAACTTCACCGAACATTGCAACAGCAGGTGATGTCCACACGATTCATATACCTGAAGCAAGTAGTACGGCAAAAGGAGTGATGCAAACGGGTGCGGGTCTTACGGCCACAACGGGTGTTGTAACTCCTGATTTTGGAAGTGGTATTGGAAAAGTCGTTCAGGGTAATGATGATCGGTTGAATCCGGCACCTGTAATTGGCGACGCGCTCTCATTTATCAGAATGAATGCGGGTGGGACTGCTTATGAAGTTAGAACCCCAGCTCAAGTAAGAACGGATCTCGGTCTTGGTTCAATGGCGACGGCAACGGCAGCGGATTATCTAGACAAAGCGGGAAATTTATCAGGCTTAGCAAATGCAGGAACGGCACGAACTAATTTAGGAGCTACAGCGACGGGATCGGCACTTTTTACGGCGACCGATGCCGCTGCGGCGAGAGTTGCAATTGGAGCTACTGCTACAGGTTCTGCCCTAGTAACTGCAGCCGATGCAAATGCTGGAAGAACAGCTCTCGGTCTTGGCACTATGTCTACAGAGGTTGCGACGGATTATCTATCTAAGGCAGGAAACCTATCAGGACTCGCAAATACGGGAACTGCAAGAACAAATCTGGGCCTTGGTACGATGGCAGTAGAGACTGCAGCAGATTATTTTAAAGCTGATGGCTCTACAAATATGGGCGGAAACATTAAGCTTAACGGAAATTATCTGTCAAACGATGGCAACAATGAGGGAATTCGAATTGATGACAACGGTCAAGTTGGTGTCGGCGGCGTTCCACATAACTCAGCTATTTTTGATGCTGCAAGTTCTACGAAAGGTCTTTTAATTCCAAGAATGACCGAAGCGCAGAGAGATGCAATTGCAACTCCTGCGACAGGTCTCCAGGTTTATAACACGGATGACAATAGAATTAATTTCTTTAATGGAACTGTATGGACGGAACTCTCAACTGGTTCAGGTTATGTTTCTGATTTACGTACAATCACGGCTGGCACAGGGCTTACTGGCGGTGGAGATTTATCTGCGAATAGAACTCTGGCAGTTGATTTTGGAACTGGTGCGGGAAAGGTCGTGCAAGGAAACGACGATCGCTTAGCTCCCGCTCCAGCTGGACTTGGCGGACAATTTGTAAGAGTTAACGCTGGAGCAACTGCATATGAGACTGTAGCTCTTGGAACAATGTCAGCAGAGACCGCAACCGATTATTTATCTAAGGCAGGAAACTTATCAGGCTTAGCAAACGCAGGAACGGCGCGAACTAATTTAGGTCTTGGAACAATGGCGACAGCGACGGCAGCCGATTATTTGGATAAAGCCGGAAATTTATCAGGCTTGGCAAATGCAGGAACTGCAAGAACAAATTTAGGTCTTGGCACAATGGCAGTAGAAACGGCATCAAACTATGTTCAAACTTCAAGAACTGTTTCTGCTGGAACTGGTTTAACAGGTGGTGGCGATTTATCTGCAAATAGATCTCTCGCAGTAGATTTTGGAACTGGTGTTGGAAAGGTAACTCAAGGTAACGATGATCGTTTGGCCCCAGCTCCGATTTTGGCTGACGCAGGAAAAATCGTTCGCGTAAACGCTGGCGGAACGGCTTATGAAACTTTCACTCTGCCAGGTGGCGGCGATTTCATGAAGGATGGATCTGTTGCGATGACCGACAATCTCAATATCGGTAATCAATCGATCATTAACCTCGAAGTGGGTTCTGCGGCTGCGCCAAGCGTTTCTTTTAATGGTGATGCCGATTCGGGCCTGTTTAGTGGAGGCGATAATATCGTAGCTGTAGCTACGAATAGTGTTGAAAGATTCCGAGTTTCTGGATCTGCAGCTTTAACTCAGATTGCCGGTCGTGCTGTTACCTCTGGCGCTGCTCCCGGAGTCATGATTACATCAGGAACTACGACAGCAGCAAGCAGTAGCACAGGTGCCGCCCTCCAACTGATAGGGCCTAATGCTACTAGCATTCCTGGGCTTGGAACTGGTGATGGGGTTTTTATCTACGGCGGTCAGTCTAACGGAGGCGCCAATAGAAATGGCGCAAACGTCTTAATTCAGGCAGGAGAAGGTTTTGGTACTCAAGCGGGCGTTGACGGCTCGATTGTTTTCAATACCAATGCAACAAATCAGATGGCCCTTGATTATGCAGGTAACTTAGGGATCGGCACGACTGCGCCAAGCGCATCTTCGATTCTTGATTTAACGAGCACAGCAAAAGGTTTTTTAGTTCCAAGAATGACAGCGTCTCAGAGAAACGCGATCTCGGCTCCAGCAACAGGTCTTCAAGTTTATAACACTGACGATAATAAACTTAATTTCTACAATGGATCAGGATGGGTAGAATTAACAACGGGTTCACTTAGTGGATACGTATTAACATCGCGTACTATCACAGCCGGAACAGGACTCACTGGCGGCGGAGATTTATCTGCAAATAGATCTCTTGCGGTTGATTTTGGTACGGGCGTAGGAAAAGTAGTGCAAGGAAATGACAATCGCCTAGCTCCGGCTCCATTGATTGGTGATGCGCTCGAAGTGGTTCGCATTAATTCAGGCGGTACTGCTTACGAAACAGTGCCTATCGTTGGAGTTACTGATAGCGATAAGGGTGACATCACGGTTGCTTCCACCGGAACGTCATGGACAATCGATGCGAACACCGTTGCTGACACGGATCTTAGAGATAGCGCCGCACTTTCTGTCATCGGTCGCTCGGCCAACTCATCGGGAGATCCAGCAGACATTGCGGCAGGCACCGATCATCAAGTGTTACGGCGCTCAGGAACGGCACTTGCGTTTGGCGCCATCAACTTGGCATCTTCAAACGCCGTCACTGGAAACCTATCGGTGAACAATTTAAATAGTGGTACGAGTGCGTCGGGTACAACATTCTGGCGTGGTGATGGAACATGGGCAACGCCTTCGACAACGCCAGGTGCAGACACCGTGGATTATGCGGAGATGCAGGATACATTAGATCTTGATGCGAATTTGATTACAAATCAGACTACATATACTTCGACACAGAACTTTACAGGTACGACGACGACAGGACTCGCCTACAATGCAAATTCATTGACTTCGGGCATTGGTGCACAGTTGAGTTCGACTTCAACAGCGGGGGCCGGAAGTGGTAACAGTAAAGTGTTAAGCGTAGTGCGCTCGGGAACAAATGCGAATGCCACACATACCGCATACGGAGTTCATAGTGCTGTTACTAACACTGGAACAACTTCAACAAATGTCGCTGGATATTTTTCTGCAAGTGGAGCAACGGATAACTACGGTTTAATCGTTGCAAGCGGCAGCGTCGGTATCGGGACGACAGCGCCGGCTTCTCCGTTAACTGTATACGCCGCACCTACGGACACCTCGGCTGTTTGGAAATTTGCTTCACAAATCCAAAGTGCCCCAAATCCTGCTTCAACTAGCACAAGCATATTTGTCGGAGCTTCAAACGAAATGTTCCCTAGTTCAACAAACACAATTGATACTGCTTTTGGTAGTCGCTCCTACACACAGACAATGAGTACGGGAGCAGTAACAAATGCCTACGGTTCAGATAATCTTGTTTATCTTCCAACAAATGCTGCCGTGACAACTGCAATTGGATCTCGCAACTACATTCAAACAAATAGTGCATCGGCGACCATCACGACTGGAATGGCCGGCTATTACTATGTGTCAGAGCCCCTTGGTACAATTACAAATGCTTATGGAATTGTAATAGGTGATGTTCAAGGAACGAATCATTGGTCGCTTTTCGCCAGCGATGCAACATCTCCAAGTTACTTTGCTGGTAACGTCGGTATCGGGACGACAGGCCCCGCATCGAAGCTTCAGGTGAACGGAGCTATCACAAACGCAGTCTCAACTTACTCTGGTAGCTTTACATGCGGTTCGACGACGCTTGATTTCTCGACCAGTAATTTCCAGCGGCTGAGTCCGTCCAATACGATTTCTGCGGGGACATGTGGAGTGCCTTTGAGTAATCTGGTTGCGGGTGGAAGTTATACACTTGTTGTTACTGGAAATGCGTCAACAAACGCTGTAACATATAACTTTACGGGCTATACGTTTAAATATCTTCCAACCAACGCAGCCTCGACTGCTGGAAAAGACACTATCTATACATTCTTATATGATGGCACGACCGTATATGTGACATGGACCTCGGGGTACTAGGATGACAGTGCGGACAGTCGCTTATCTTTGTGTCATCATCCTTTCATTACCTGCTGGGGCGAATCCTTTATTTTTTCCGATATTGGGTCAAATCGGTCGATTGGCAAACTCTTGGACTGCTCCCACAGATATTTCATTGAGTCCGTCATCGATTGCTGAAAACAACTCTATCAACGATGTTGTTGGAACTTTGAGTGCGACGGATGCGGACATTGGAGATACCTTTACGTACGCCTTAGTGTCAGGCACTGGAGACACGGGCAATTCTTGGTTTAATATTTCCGGCACATCTCTGCGGGCATCCATTTCGTTTGATTATGAGGCTTTTAATTCGGCTTCGATTCGGGTGAGAGCAACAGATCCGCACGGTCTTTATTATGAGGAAGCTCTTACAGTCACGATCACCGATGTCAACACAGGCACTTGTAATGGCTTAGACGCTGCCGGAACACAATATTCGGCGAGCACGACAGTATATGCGAATAACAAACCAAAGCTAATGGACAATACTTGCTACATTTTAGTCGACGGAACCCCTTATGCTGGAGACGCCAGCTGCCATTATGACACTCCATCTGGCACTGTCCAAGGGCGATACAATCGTTGGCAGGGTGTTTGGTCAAGCTGTTCAGGTTCTGGTTATTGTCCGGGTGGTGGATGGTGTAATGGCGCGCACAGCTCTCCAGGTTGCAGTGACAGCTCGACAACCTATTGTGGTGTCTCTGCCGGCCAAGCCCATGCTTGTACCGCAGGCCAAGACTGGTGCGCCTCTGGTTCAATGGGATACTATTGTACGCGCAAATACAATTGTAATTAGAAGATTTTGTTAATCAGGGTGGTACACGTCTCTGGTGTCGAAAACTGTTGAGCCGGGCGTCTTTTTACAATGGCGCTATGCAGGTATTTGACCCTGTCGGCATTTGTAGTAAAGATGGGTGCTCAATATTTTCGATAGGATGTGTCTATGAAAGCAGTTACAGAATTTCCAAGTTTCACTTTGGTGCAAGCAGGCAAAACCAAAGCTTCTTTGGTGGCCGAAGGTAAAACTCCGGAAGAAATTCAAGCAAGCCTTGGTACCACTTATAAGTTGGAAGGCGATAAGTTAAAATATTTTTTCAACGCCATTGAAGTTGCAACTTCAAACCCAGAAAAACTAAGAAGAGTTCTTGTTGTTACCCTTGCTGAGGGCGAAAACACTCCGGCCAAAGCAGTGAAAGTCGATGAGATGCACTACGTTCCTGATTTTATCGTTGAAGCAAGACCGGCAGCTCCTCGTGAGGCGGGCCGAGGCGGCAAAGGTGGAAAAAGAAAAGATGGCCCAAAGAGTTCTCCTTGGGGAATGTCTCCAGAAGAAAAAGCAAATAAAAATAAAAAGCCAGCTAGCCAGCCTAGCTAGGTTTCATTTCTCCCGATCGGAAATACCAGGTTCCCTGGTATTTCCGAAACGTGGAAAGTTCGTGATGAATATGAGGCTCATTATTAAAAGAAAAATGAGCTCTAAATTCGACGGTTCCCGAATTTCCCTCTTCAAAACTTTTTAATACTTCTAATTTTGTAAAACGCGAATGAGCGGCCCACTTTCGGTTGGCTTCCCAGTCAATTTCCGAGCGAGTTTCGGGGTCAGTTGTCTGCTCGATATAATCCATTTTTTTTAAGAAGAAGGCCGTGTACCGAGACCGCATCAACTCTTGAGAGGATCCTGCCTTTTTAGCGTTGGCGAGTAAGGGACCACAGCAGAGTTCAAAAATTTCTCTCGAATCACATGGACAAAGCTTCATAACTTTTAATTACTGTTTTGAAGTCTAAAGTCAAATACAGTGCCCCATTTTATGAACTTTTGTTCACCTTTCTAAACAAAATCGGAGGCGAGGAAATTTGCCAACTTTTTTGGGGCAAATTGTGATCTTAGTTGCCTGAACTCCAAAAAATGCTCCGCTCAGCCTGGACTTTTGCTTGCAACCTGAAAGGCCAGAATCATTACGTGACCTTGATTCCGTTAAAAAACTGAGGAGGATCTGTGCAAATTTATGAATCTTTGAAAAAAGACCATAACAACATCAAGAGTTTGTTAAACCGACTTGTCGTTTTGAACGAAGATGAAGGCGAAGAGAAACACCGTTTAATAGAGCAAATTCGCGACGAACTTGTGCCTCACGCGAGAGCTGAAGAAGCCGTTCTATATAACACCCTTCGTTCTCTCAATTCGGCCGCCGAGGTTGTATACGACTCATATAAAGAGCACATCGAAGCCGAAACTTTGTTGCGAACTCTACAGGTTCGAGATCGAGTCGATGCAGCTTGGAAAGAAAATGCACAGAAACTTAAGAAAGCAGTTTTTGCGCATATTCAGGATGAGGAAGTTCGAATTTTTAAAATCGCAAAACAACTCTTTACAGAAGAAGAAGCTCTTATGATGGGTGAGGCCTTCGATGCGCTAAAACCGCAAATCAAATCTGAAGGTTTTGTGACCACAACGGTGGAGCTCGTGGCCAACATGATGCCACCGCGATTTTCCGGAGCATTAAGGAATTTTAACTTGGAAACAAGAATTTAACTCGGATGCGCAGGCACCGAATCACACAGGAGGAATCAATGCCAAACCAACAGAACAACCAGCCAAAAAATGCCCCAACTGGAACTCCAAGTACAGAGCCAAGACAAGGTCAGACAAATCCATCTGGCCAGGGCACAAAAACAGATTCAAATAAAATGAATCAAAATCAGGGCTCCGCAGGTAACGAAAATAAAAGAGATCAGAAGTAACTAGAGTTGATTTTGAGAGAGCCGATTTTTTGAAATCGGCTCTTTGTATGGGAGCATCAATGTTGCATGTTTATACACCCAAACGGATTTCGACTCAAGGTTATCATTCGAAAAAAGATATTCTGAAAAAAATGCGCCCGTCAGTTCCTCGAGATGACTTACGTGATTAAAAATTCCCATTTGATAAGTAATAAAAAAGGAGGCTCTATGCTTTGGGCTGTTTTCATCGGGTTACTTGTAGGTGTGATCGCCAAATTTTTTATGCCAGGAAAGGATCCAGGAGGATTCATAGTCACGATCCTCTTAGGAATCGCGGGAGCCTTTGTTGCAAACTGGCTAGGTTCAAAAACTGGCTATTATCAATTTGGTGAACAAGCTGGGATTTTTGCATCGATTCTTGGGGCGATGTTGATCTTGCTTGCGTATCGGATCTTTTTTGCAAGGAGAGTTTAAGAGGGGAGGGGAATGAACTCAGTGTCATCTCCTGGAATTTTTGGAAATCTTTGATCTCTCCACATCTGTTTGGCTTCTGCTAGTTTTTCTTCGCTGCTTGAAACGAAGTTCCAAAAAATATATCTCTCACCCTGAAGGGGCGCACCTCCAAGTAACATAACTCTTGAGTCATTTTCGGCCAAAATGGTAAGAGAATCTCCAGGACTTGAACAAAGCAAAGATCCTTCGGCAATTTTCTCTTGATTCGAACAAATAGAGCCGTTCACCAAATAAACCCCAAGTTCTCTTTCGCTTGCGGGAAGTGAAATCTCCTCGCCTGCCTTGAGAATGACCTCAAGATAAAAAATATCGGATAAAACTTTTACGGGACTTTTATAACCAAACGCAGAGCCAGCAAGGAGACGAGCCTTGGAGGTCCCTATTTTAAATTCAGGAATGCTTGAAGCCGAACAATGTTGAAATAAAGGTTCGTGGTCTTCCTGCGAAGTAGGCAAAGCAATCCAACACTGAATTCCAAAAAGACTTCCTCCATTTTCTCGAAGTTCAATCGGAGTTCGCTCTGAATGAACAATTCCTTTTCCGGCAATCATCCAATTCACGGCACCGGGCTCGATCAATTGAGTGGTGCCGAGGCTGTCACGATGAAGAATGGATCCTTCAAAAAGATAAGTCATGGTGGCGAGACCAATATGCGGATGGGGCCTTACATCCATTCCCGTGCCAGGAGAATATTTAGCTGGTCCCATCTGATCAAAAAAAATAAAGGGACCGACCATTCTTCTCTTAGAAGAAGGAAGAACTCTTTTTACGATCATTCCGCCACCTAAGTCACGCTCTCTGCCATCGATCATTGTATTTGTCATTCGGAAATCTTAACAAAAATTTATCGTAAGGGTCCACCGTTTTTACGACAAGACTCCGAGCAGAAGTTCTGGCCCTAACTGCACACAGAATCACGATCGAAGTTGAAGTTTATTGATATGTTTTAAAAATTAAAAAAAATGAGCGTTCATTTTCTCCGCGTAGAAAATCCTCGTCTCATGTTAAAAATTTGTTTTTCAAGCAACTCGCACGACGAAAGCGGCGGCATAGGTTTTGCTTTTTTTGGTTTTTGCAAAAAC
>JBFWYS010000100.1:0-9985 GCA_050186175.1 Pseudobdellovibrionaceae bacterium | reverse complement strand
CAACAGCATTAATAAGCTTATCGACCCTTTTTAGGTTCACACGAACGGAGCCATCACCTGGAGCGCTTGCTATTGTGGGTTGTTTTTCAGGAGCTGCTAAAAAAACTCCCGCTTCAGATGCGGCCTGTTTGCCCTCCTGGAGATTTAGATTTTCTACCGCGTCCTCACTTTTTAACTTCGAAAATGCATCCTCGAAATTGAAAGTGGCATCGAGATCTGATTTATATGTATCGAGAGAAGAAGCAATTTGATCACGAGAAAACAAAAGTTTGTCTATGACTGGCCTTGTTGCACGTTGAACTTCTCTTTTTATCTCTAATAAATAGGTCTCAAGTTCATGGCAAAAAACGCCCAGATGATCGAACCCAACGGCCTTGGCGCTCCCTTTAATGTTATGGACAATACGAAAAATGCCGTCCATTACATCTCTTTTATTTGAGGAACTTTCTAAATTGAGAAGAAGGGTTTCCATCTCCTCAATAAACTGTTGTGCTTCTTCTATAAAACCGATTTTAAGTGAATTATCTTCCATAACAAACTAATCGACAGCTGGACCTCAAAATTCAACCATCCTAGTCGCTATTTCAAAGTCTCTTAACAATTGAATTTCACACTTTTTTAACGATTCTAAAAACCTCTGTTGTTTTAGATGTTTATAAACATGCTCAGTTTTAGGCTTCAAACTTCGTCCGAAATCATCTTGTCAGCAATTTTTTTAATGAGGGTCAAATGGAAGAACAGACATCAACACAAATTCAGGGTCGAATCATGACGGTCGAATGGCCCGAAGTTATTGATGCGCCCCTTGCTGAGATTTTTCTTAAACAATCTAGAACGTGGGTGCTCGATCCCATTGATCTCATTACTTTTGATTTTCGTAAAACCCTGGACCTTAGAAACTCTAGTTATCGTCCTCTTCTGAATTTATGCCAGCTTCTAAAAAAGGCTGGCAAAAAAGTCGTTAGTGTTAACTTTGAAGAAAGAATCTTAAGACAAGTTAAACTGGACGGAGTTGCCAGTGCACTGAATTGTGTCCCAAACTATGGCGAGTATTTAGCCGGCCACTTTCCTCAAAAGAAAAATGCTCTAGATGTAAGACTCATCAATCCTTTTCTTGAGGCGACACAATTAACTCTCGAAAGACAAACTCAAACACAGTGCACTCCACACAAACCTCTCCTAGTTGGCAATGAGGAAAAGGCGGCTCTTCTAGACGTCGCAATTGCAGGAGTTATTGCGCTCAATACGGAGCAGTTCAGCGGAACCATCAGCCTAGCCTTTCCTGAAAAAGTATTTCTCAAAATTTATGAATCAATGGTTGGCGAAAAAGTCGAGTCACTGACTCCGGACATAGAAGATGCCGCAGGCGAACTCCTCAACATTATCTATGGAAGTGCCAAAACTAAATTGAATGAGGAGCTGGGCTTTAAATTTTCTCCCGCATTACCTACGATTCTTTCGGGCGAAAAAATTAGAATCAGACAACAAACGTCGCAAAAAATAATCGTACTTCCGTTTGAGACGCAACATGGGCCGTTTCAAATTGAAATTGCTTTTGATCACAATCCATAAGGAGTAAAAGATGTTCGATGCAAAAACCAAAGTTCTGGTCATAGACGACATGAAAACGATGCGGAAGTTGGTAATCCGAGCGCTTGCAGAGATCGGCCTCACTCAAGTCTGCGAAGCCGAAGATGGCTCAAAGGCATGGGAGACTCTGACGACTGAACTCGCGAAGTTTGATCTCATTATCTCAGATTGGAATATGCCGAATTGCACTGGCCTCGAGCTGCTTAAAAAAGTTCGATCTGATTCTCGATTCTCCAAACTTCCCTTTGTTCTTCTGACAGCCGAGTCGGAAAAAACACAGGTGATCGAAGCCTTAAAGGTTGGTGTTTCGGCCTATGTCGTAAAACCATTTAATACAGAAACATTAAGAACTCAATTAACAGATATTTATAAGAAAAACGCAGCTTAAAGGAGCTAATTATGACAAAGAAGTTAAGTCTCAGTACCAAGTTGATATCCATGTTCGCGCTCTCCTCGATCCTTCTACTCGTAGTCGGACTCATTGGAACTTATTCAGTCAAGAAAGTGAGCGAGGAGTACTCGCACATTGCAGAAATCAATATGCCGAACTCAGTTCTGATTCTTGAAATGAGGCTCGCGATGAATGATTCTTTGAGAACTCTTCTGCAGCTTTCAATTCCTGGAAATGGGCCCGATGAAATCGAAAGACTTTCCAAAAATATAAAAAAATTTTCTGACGAGTATAGAGAGACGGATAAAAAGTATCAGGCCGTAGAATTTGCACCAGGCGAGGACGCAGTTTATAACAAAGCGAATGAAGCTTATAAGATCGTGCAGAATCATATCGATGCCAACCTCTCCCTTGCAGCCTCGCCTTCTCCAGCTGATCGCGCCGCCTTTGCCGATAATTTTAGAGGAGACTTTAGCAAAGCTCGAACGGCCTATTATGCTGCTTCAAACGAGCTCTTAAATTTTCATGACAATGAAGCAAAAAAATGGACTGAAAAGGCCAAGAATACAGGAGTTCAACTCTCCTGGCTTGCGATGACCGTAGTTATTTGCGGCTTCATTCTGTCTCTTGCAATCGGAATTATATTTGCACGAACCCTTTCACGTCAGTTAACAAAAATGTCAGAAAGTCTTTTTCAGGGATCGACGGAAGTAAATTCAGCAGCGAGTGAAATTGCGACCTCAAGCGAGAGTCTTTCAAGCAGTTCATCTGAGCAGGCCGCAGCCGTTCAGGAAACCTCATCAGCCATCGAAGAGTTAACAGCAATGGTCGGAAGAAACTCAGACAATGCAGAACGATCAAAAGAAAAGGCAATGGTCAGCCAAGAAGTGGCGCAAAAGGGAAAATCAGTTGTGACAGAAATGATGGCAGCCATCGCAGAAATCAACGAGAGCAATAGTAATATCATGAAGGCAGTTGAAGAATCAAATCGCAGCATTTCGGAAATCACACAAGTGATTACAGATATCGAAACAAAAACGACCGTGATTAAGGATATAGTTTTCCAAACAAAACTTCTTTCTTTCAATGCCTCTGTCGAAGCAGCAAGAGCTGGCGAGCACGGAAAAGGTTTCTCCGTAGTTGCTGAAGAGGTTGGAAATCTGGCCCAGATGAGTGGAAACGCGGCTCAAGAGATTTCTGGAACTCTTGAAGAGAGCATCAAAAAAGTTAATCAGATTGTTTCTGATACAAAGCAACGGGTCGAGTCTTTAATCGAAGCTGGAAAGGAAAAAGTCGAGAGAGGTCATGCGATCGCCGGTGAATGTGAGAAAATTTTGGATCAAATTGTAAATGAAGTCACAGATGTAGGCTCAATGGTAGTTGAGATCTCAAACGCATCTAAGGAGCAATCACACGGAATTCAAGAGATTACAAAAGCGATGTCACAAATGGATACCGTTACTCATCAGAATGCTGCTGTCTCACAGACTGCCGCATCCGCATCAGTCGAGCTTGCATCGCAATCAGAGTCTCTAAGTCTTTTAGTGACTCAGTTAAAACAGATCGTTGAAGGAAGTGGAGGATCTAACCCCAGCACACCCTCAGTAGTATCAACAAATCCGACTTCGCTCTCTCATTCAAACGAAGAGACGAAAATTTTGCCAATAAAATCAAAGAAGAAAAATAATCTCGGTGTGCCATCCTATGATGACGTGAAAGTTAAAGGTGCAAGATGAAAACTCTGATTTTAACTTTAGGAATATTGTTAATTCATCCCGCATATGCTGCCGAAAATGCGAATTGCGCGAATGTACAACTACGTGGTGACAATTGTAGCAATCTGGAGGTGACTTTCGATCTCCAAAGATGCGCAGATGAAATGACATCAAAAAAGCCGATGATTGTTTGTAAGGAGTACGATGCATCGGCAACAGTTGAGAGCAGCAAATTCACTTATAAAGTGAATCTTAAAAGGTACGTTGGAAAGATGAACAACGTTGTGTGGGATCTTGTTGGAAATGTGGAAAAGAGCATGATAGTTGCCGAGTCAAAACCTGCGCCAAAACGCAAGCTCGCACAGGCAGTTCCAACTCCACCGAAATCTCAACCTGCCGTTGAGGCGCCTACACCTATAGCACCAGCCCCAACTCAAGTTGCTTTACCTGCACCCGTTCCGACGGCATCAGCATTTCAACCTGCTTGGAAAATAAATCCGCTTCTTCAGTTTTGGTACCTCGAGGACACAACTAAAAAAAGCGAAGCTAACAGTACGAATTTCAGACTTCGGCGCGCGGAATTTAAACTGACAGGTCAAAACAGCGAAATGACCCGATGGTTTTTAGTTGCGGATTTGGCCAAGAGCCCTTCGACAACAAAAACAAAAGTTGGTTCTGATACGGTGACCACTATTAACACCAGTGGTGACAATAAAGTTCTTCAAGATTTGGGAATTGCAGTTAAAATCTGGGGCGATCTCGAATTGATCTTTGGACAGTTCAAAATGCAAACAACATCAGAAAGCATGGACTCAAGCAGTGATCTTTTGTTTGCGGAAAGATCACTAATGACTAGAACTTTTGGAGAACGAAGAGATCCGGGCATTTTACTGAGCTACAAAAACAGCTTCGTAAAAGGAAGCCTTATGGCATCCAATGGGCAAGGGCCAAATCAAGATGATAAAAATAATAAGAAGGACATTAGTTCCCGCTTAGATTTTTATCTTCCGCTTGGTTTTAGTTTTGGAACTTTTGCCGTAGCAAAAGACTCCATCGCCGACAAATTAGATCGTTACGGAGCCAACATTAAATTTAATAACTACGGAATTTTTGTGAGAGCTGAATTCGCAAATGGTGTTATTGGTACAAAAAGAGGACTTGGATATGTTTTCGATGGAGCTTACAAGTTTTTAGAAACATGGCAGATCACCGCAAGACACGAGACAATACGACCTGACATTGATGCTGATTTTAAGGCCTCGGCCGATACAATTGGAATCAATTTTGTTCCAATAAAACAATCCGTCAAATTTCAACTGAATCATACACAGCTTAAGGACATGACAGGATCTAACGGAAGTTATTCGACGAGTGAGGATGAAACAGGAGCTCTTACGATTTTCGGAATTCAATGTACGTTTTGAGTTCGAGGGGTATTCATATGATTTTATTTCACCTAATGCTGAATAGACAAATACTTTGTCATTTCTAGATTTTCAGGAAAAATTTATGTCATCTTCAAAAATGCATCCACCCAAAAAAGCCTGCGTCTTCAACTCATTATTTTCTTTGGAATTTAAAGAGAAAGATTTGGTAGGGTGGCGCTCTACCAACTGAGCTAACCCCCTAGTTTCCGATTTTAGTAGATAACTATACATATTTTTAGCTTTATTGTTCATGGTACAACTCTCTTGCTTTTATTAGTATAGTGTACTATAGTGTCCTTGATGGCTCAGTTTAAGTTCGTACTTTGGCTTGCATATTGGTATCTACAAAATGATCTTTTCGAGTTTGAATGGGATCGTGGCAACCTTACTAAAAGCCAACGTAAGCATGATGTAAGTCCTGATGAAATTGAATCCGTTTTTGAATTAAAGTTGGCAGTTCCATTAGGACGCCAAATAACTCCGGTCGTTAACGAAGAACGGTTGAATATCGTTGGCCCCTCATCTGAAGGCAGAATGATTTCCGTTGTGTTCACTCTTCGAGACGGACGCGTGCGACCTATTAGTGGACGAGATGCCAGCCGCAAAGAAAGGAAGTTATATGAAGAAGTCCGTAAAGCGCTTGAAAAGTTATGACCGTATCGAATTTGACCCAAAAGAAATTATTGCTGGAATGAGCCGCCTCAAAGGGACTCGGCGCAAACCAACAAGTATTGCTCTTGAAGAGGACCTGTTGAAAGAACTTAAAGAGGTTGCTGGAAAAAAGGGAGTACCTTACCAAGTTTTAATGCGCTTATTAATCACCGATGGTCTTAAACGTTTGAAGGCTTCTTGAGGCTCTTATTTAAGTCCATCTGGTCAAAGGAATAACTTTACTCACATCAACTCAAAAACAGTCTTTGGACGCTGAATCGTTACAATCCCATTGATACTTTCGCCAAAAATAAATCCTTGAGGGCATTTTATCCAAAGCACCCTCTCGCTTTTGACTAGCAAAGTATTTAGGTTTGCCAGTCTTTCGGATAGCTTGATGAATAAAGACACGACGACCGGGGATGCAAATCCCAGGACTTGATTTAGCCAAAGAAATTTGGCGAAGGAAAAATATTACCCAAAAGGGATTGCTTTCTTACAGAAGACTGATGATTTTTGAAGACTCAGGCAAATCGACGCAAATCTCTTGGTCGAAGCAAAATCCTGAATAGGCGTCCAGCAAGACGTAGATATTACAATTGCCGTCTTGAATAGTCTCAATCTCTTCCCGGTGAAGAATCCACGCATCATTCGATTTCGAAAAATTTAAAGACTGTTTTGTCATTTCGTTCCAAAATTACTTAGAAGATTTTATTTCTTCAATGAAGGGCTCAATTCCTTCGTTTTCTGTGACTATCTTCCAAGCTCAGTAGTATGCGGGCACTGGCATGTTCGAGTATTGCCGATCAATCATTTTCACAAGATCATCTCGATTAAGCGCAGTATAGATATACTTTTGCAGGGCCATGAGATGCAGATGGTTTCTTACTGCACGCTCTTCATTTTGGTATTTGTTGTATAAAGGTGTGGGAAATTTAACATTTTCACTGATCCAAGTGTGCAAGAGTTCATGAAATACAAGGTCTGCAAACGAATCATCAGAACGAACCGGCGTATCTTGCATGTAAGACTTCAAAAAACGTGTCACATTCAATACCAGGGGATTGCTATATTAAGGCGCTGGACAAACCGAAAGTGTCGCCGTTAATTCTTTTCTTGAAAACCTAAATCCAAATACTTCAAATATTTTCCCAAAGAAAATCGGACCATTCTTTTCCCAGATGTCAGTAAAATATTGTGTTTTCTCGAGTGCCTCAGATACCCATGCAGGGTCGATTTTTCTTTCTTCAGTGACAGCGCAGCTTTGATCATAAAGCCAGCTATATTCAAAAAACAGTTTTGGGGGCGGTCGGCTCAGATGCTAACGTGAGAGAGGAAACAAACAGAATTAAAACTCCAGTAATACTTTTTAGCATTTAGTCTCCAATCGATTTTTGCAATTCATATCCCATCGGAAACGTTTTCGTAATCTTTATCTTTTTTTGGTCAAAGGAATGGCTTTATTCATTTCTACCACTCTACCAATTTGCACTTCACTCTACCAATTACGAAGAACCCGAAATCCACAAATAAAAAAACCACCGTGATCTCCGGTGGGTATTGGTAGGGGGTACAGGGCTCGAACCTGCGACATCCACCTTGTAAGGGTGGCGCTCTACCAACTGAGCTAACCCCCTATGGTAGAAAGAAGGTTTTTGTATCTAAAATCAGGGGACTTTGTCGAGAAGAAATTTAATCTTTTCAAATATTTCAGAGTCTTCTGGGCAACCCTGAAAACAGAAGCTGCTGGATGCTCCGCGCAACCCATCTCAACTCCTCTGACTAAACTAAAAAAGCCCTTGGGTGTTTAACAAGGGCCTCAAATTCAGATTCTAAAATTTGCCTAACGGACGCCGCAAGTAGCAGAGAGCACTTCTCTTTCGTACTTTTTGAAATCGAAGTTTTTCAAACTCACTTTGTTCGCTTTAACAACTCTTGAAGAGACCTTGCTCAAAACTAAATGAACAACGTCATCTGCGCTGATCGGACACACCAGAGAAATCGAGAGGACCTTGATCACTTCGCCAGGACCGACTTGGTCCGTAGGCTTTTCCTTTTTTGTATAAGCGTGAACATATATTCTATAGTGAGACGAGGTATCTTCAATTTTCATCATTGCTCTCACGATTTTTTTGTCCGTTTCGTATCCAACACCACGTGCAAGAATTTGATTAGGCTTATGCGGATTTAACTGAACAACATTCAAAATTCGTTCGCCGGAGTCCTCAATTCTTGTGACAGAGAAATTAAAGAGCGTCGTATAGAGATTGTTCTCAGCGATCCATTGGCCTTGAATCTCTTGCCAAGGAAAGTCGACTCGCTCGCCCCAAGGCCAGAACCCATCGTCCCCTGCAAGGGCTTTCGAGTGACAAACACTCGCCGTGAACATCATTAACATTATCAAAACTATCTTGCGCAACATGTATTTCCCCTCCATGTTACTGACCCATTTGAATTCGTGCTGATTTATTCATGTAGTAACCATTCTTAGCTCTAAAGATGTACTTAGGTTTCTCGTAATCGGGTTCAATCATTTTTCGAAGACGCTTAATGGTCACATAAATTTTGTTATCGTGAACCATTGGATCGTAGGATTGCTTCCAGATTTTATCGACTAAATCCTCTTTAGAAAAAACTTGCCCTGGATACTGAACAAACAACCTTAACAAGTCTAAAAGAATAAATTGATTCTTGAAATCAACCTTACCGATTTTTTTCTCGATGACAGCGTGATTGATAGAATCAAAGATCAAATCAAAATTTTGAGAAACTTCGCCGCCTAAACTTGCCATTCGACTTTCGATCAAACGAGATAAGTGACGCATGTTAGACGGATCGACTGATTTTTGAGCAAGCGACAAATAAACTCGGGCCATCTCTTTATCGCCCATATCAAGGTAAGTTGTTCCCATATAGAACAACAAGTTGATCATCGTGGCCATATTCTTTGTTTTTTTCACGTCGTCGTAGCAAGACCAGAAAATCTCAAGAGCTTCTTCATAGCGGCCCATATTTCTGAGAATACGGCCGTTATTTATCTGAGCTCCAAGCTTGAGTTCAGGTAAATCGATAACCTGAAAAAAGACTTGAAGATTGTAAATCTCACGAAGGGCCTCGCTGTATTTTTCGAGGGCGATGTAGCAAATCATTAATCCGCTAATAGCGTAACACATGTCAACTTTGTCATCTTGCTCAAGCGCAATTGCCATCGCTTTTTGAAGATATTCAAGAGCCGTCTCGTATTGCCCTTTGTAATGAGCGCAAAGTCCTAAGCTGTAATAAGTTTTTGAGGATAGCTCATAACTTTCAGAAATCACTAAGTCTTGAAGACGTTCTTTGATCACGTTGATTTCATCGAACTCATCTCTTTCAGCGTGCATTCTCAACAGTAAATTTTGTGCCTTTAAAAAGAGATCGAATTCTTTTTCGACTAAAGCTTGTTCCCTTGCCTCGCGAAGTCTCTCGGTTGCGATCGCAAAATCACCGCGATCGCAATAAAGTTTTCCGACTTCAAATAGGGTTTTTGTTTTAGACATGACCTAGCCAATTTCAGGTCATTTAAGACCAAAAAAGAATTTGCACATTTCTTACAAATTCTGACCTGAAGGTCAATTACTTAAAGACTTTCATGCATTTATTTTGAGCAGACTCTGTGCGTAATAAGACTTAATAGTTTCATATAAATATTAGCGGCAACGAAGCCCGACACAAAAAAGACCTCTACTAATCTTAAAACGTCTAGCGTTTTCGATGATTTGAACTTATTCGGATTGGAGCTTGAATCTTCGAAATAGTTCACTCTATGCTGTTCGATCTAAAAGAACCTTAGGAGATGACAATGAAAAAAATCGCAGTCGCTTGTTTGGCAACAGTATTGATGGCTTTTAGTCCGTTTGCAATGGCCCAAAAGAAATCAAAAAGCTCTTCACCTTCAACTTGGAGTTCCTCAACTTTCAGTGGTTACGGCGGAAACTATATCCATGAAGTTGATTTGAATCTTAGTCTTGGCCAAATACACAATTACAAAATGGGCAAAAAAAACCATACAGACATGATGGCTCTTGGTTCTTACAATCGCCTCTATCAAGATAAGATCCAAGTCGGAGTTCTTGCGGGTTTTGTAACTCTTCCAGATGCAAGCGACGACCACAAAATGTATGTCACTTTGATGGGAACTGGAACCTACAACCTTGATAGCGACTTAGATGAAT
>JBFWYS010000099.1:0-9988 GCA_050186175.1 Pseudobdellovibrionaceae bacterium | reverse complement strand
CCGGAGTGTCTTCAGTTCTCCATGCTTTTGGACACACCTTCTTTTTATTAGATGGAAGATCTCAACGCACCACTCGCTGCCCGTTCGAAAACAAGATGCTCAATTGGATGAAGGTGAATTTAAAACCAGACAAACGCCCAACATGGTTGATTTCTGGGATTCAATTCTACGGCGATTACCATGACAATGAATCTTTTGCCGGAACCTACCCCGGGAGATTCAAATACTTTAAGAATTTTCTTAAAGCTCTTCCTCATAAGTTTATTTTTGTTTCCGGTGATATTCATTACACTGAGATTCAAAATATCAAACCATCAGAGCTCGGTTACCAAACTTATGAGATTACCTCGAGCTGCATGCACAGCTTGGCTCTTCCCAGCTTTCCAGACAAATGGTTCAACAAAAGAAGAATCTACTCTTCAGGAAGATGGAACTTCGTGTGGATGGATTTGCTTTCCACGGCCGCAAATTTGAATATTTATATTACAGTTCAAGGCGCAGATACGACTCCTCTTTGGAGATCTGTGCTGAACGTTCCTCTGAAACCTAAAGAGCCTTCGCCCGAATTTACTGATTCAACAAATCAGTTGGCCGCAACAGAAGCAAAGACATTCTAAATTTTATTAAATGGGTCCTGGTCTAGCAGCTAAAATCGCGTTTGCGTCGAGCTTTTGACTCTCTAGTGCTTTTACGAATTTTGTAAAATCAATGGCTTGCTTTTTAAGAAGATCGTTGATGACGGGATCCACAATCCTCCCCTCTTTAAGCTGCTGCCAAATGTTGGCGATAAAAACTCTCTGAGGAAAAATATAGGAATTTCTGTAACCAAAAATCTGTTGTAAATGTTCTACGGGGCGAAGCCCACCGAACATCCCCCCGAGACCCACGAGACAGATAGGTCGACCTTCGAAAGTATCAGGATATTTCCAGTGATCGATAAAATATTTAAGAACTCCGGGCATTGAACCGTTGTATTCAGGAACTACCACAATCAAACCCTCACTGTTATTCACCTGTTGTACAAATTGGTTCAAGTCTTGATGGAGGGAGTTTGCATATTCCTTGCCAGTCATATGATGCAGTGGCATCTCGGCAAGATCGATCATTTCAACTTTTTCACCTAGGCTTTGGTAAATGCTCTGGATAATAAGGGAGATTTGTTTCGTGCGCGAACCAGGTCGATTTGTACCTGAAATAATGTGTTTCATATCAGGGACACTATCAAGTAGACTCAGGGCATGGAAGAAAAAAAGTGGTTTATTCTCACGGATGGACAAGTTAGCGGACCTTTTACGATGACCGAGGCAAACACCAAACTTTCTAGTGGTCTCAACTCCCCTCTTTTTTGGTGGCGGGGAGCCAGCGAATGGGTTGTAGCTGATGCTTGGCGAAAAGAAGCTAAGGCCCAAGCCGAAATCCAAAAGGAAAATCTCACCAAAGAACGATTTTGGAGATTGCGGAATGGTGATGAAGATCTTGAACCAATGAACCATATGAAAATGATCGAGTATCTAAAATCTCTCAAAGATCTCTCGAATATCATGATCTGGACCGAAGGCTACTCCGAGTGGAAAGAGGTTTATCATATTCATAAAATTATGGATGAGTTGGGAGTGTCAAGAAGAGCCCATCCGCGTGTGCCGATACAAGCAAATGTCACCTATGATTTAAGTCACGGCCCGGCGACTTCAGAAGCCGTTACAATTTCTGAAGGCGGAATGGGATTAAAAAATGCTCCGGGTCTTTCTATCGGCGCTCGCGTAAAAGCAAGTCTCGTGAGTTCGCAAATTCCGATTCCAGTTCACGCCTCCATTGAAGTCTTATATCAAGAACCTTCCGGTTATACGGGAGTGAGATTTATAGGTCTTCACACCGAAGCCAAATCTGCAATCATCGAATACGTTAAAAAATTTAACAACGCCGCTCGGTAGAGCGAGCACAAAAAAGCTAGCGTAAGTACGGGTAGATTTTTTCGACTTGTCCATTTCTAATAACTTGGAGATAGGGTCTCATGCTAGATTTAGTCTAGCTAAGATTTAAATTTCCTGCGACTTAGGTCTATCAATACAAAATAGATTTTTTTCCAATTGTTTCTGACTCAATTCGATTAGCACTCCACCCGCAGCGGAGGGATGCACAAACGCAACAAGACAGTTGTTTGCTCCTCTTCTTGGCACATCACCTACCAACCGAACACCCTCTTTTTTCAAGAGTTTTAGGGCCTCGTGGATATCATCTACTTCCAAACATATGTGATGAATTCCAGGGCCTTTTTTTTGCTTGAATCTTGCGATCGCACTTTGCTCGCAGGTTTCTTTAAGAAATTCTAACTCACAGTCGTTATCAAGCTTATAACCTACAACTTTTACCTTCTCGCTCTCTACAACTTCTGTATACGCTCTTTTCAAACCGAGAATTTCATAAACCTTGCCACCCTCATCGAGCGAATTCACAGCAATTCCAATATGTGCAAGCTTGATCTTCATAAAAAATCTCCTTGCGATATCATACCCGGGCCGTAGCAACTATCAATTTAGACATAGGGCTGGGTGGATGCTTTTCGACCTTTCTTTCTCAGTACAATACATTACAATACGGTTAGGAAATAATTTGGTTTTTCTCAATTAAGATTCGCTACCAGGAAAACATCTTGAACACCAAATCGAAAACTTTCGAGGTCCCACCGGCGACAGACTTAAATCAAATTTCATCAGATGCACCCATCTTTGTATCGGAGGACTTGGAAGGTCACCAAGTATTGACCTTGGCAAAATTTAAAGGCATTCATCACATTGTTCAAAAGCCAAATCTTGAGTTTGAAAAGGAACTTGAGCTCGCGCACAAGATGGAGCAGGACCCCGCCTCTTTTGCGGCTTCACCTCTAGCCACCATTTTTGGCCAAAACGAAAATGAGCTCCCTGCCGACGAAAACTTCCGACCGAAAAATTTCACCGTTACAGATATCAGAGACAAGAATATTATCTTGAGAACTCTTGAAAAACATTGCGAGTTTCTGAAGGTCAAAAGCACTCTAATGGACGATCTACGGCTGGCCGCTGATGAACTGATTACAAATGCGATTTACAATGCCCCCTTTGTTGATGGAGACAAGGTGCTCACAGGACCCAGCCGTAAACACCAAGATGTGAACATTGATCCGCAGAAACAGCCCTCTTTTTTTTGGCAGGCTGACGAACAGAGAATTGTTATTGGATGCAAAGACCATTACGGGAATCTTAGAATTTCACACATGCTCAATAGAATCTGTCTCTGCTACCAAGACGGCCCTTCTCAACACGTCAATTATGGTGCTGGTGGTGCCGGAATTGGAGCCTTCTTGGTATTCCGCTCTTGTGCAAGTTTTTATGTGGCCGTTCAACGAGGAGTTTACACCGTTGTTTGCTGCTCATTTCCTTACAGAATGTCTGGAAACAAGCGCGAGGCGCTTCCTAAAAATATCCATTGGTTTGAACACGAAACTTAGAATTTAAAATCGAGTCCGAGAGACCACACGGTCGCATTCCAATTGATTTGATGAGCGAGAGCTAGAGTTAAAAAAGCAGAGTTTGTAAATCGATTGATATGAATCATCGAAATGCCGGCAGAAAGGGAGGACTTTTTATCCATCTCAAGGCCACTTGCCTCGTTCAATTTCCACTGAATCATCCGGTATGCGAGAGGTAAGCCGAAACCAAAATCAGAAACTTCAGTCGTTCGATAGATCAGCGCTGGAGTTAACGAAAAATTTGTCCAGGGCTGACTCTTAAGCTCGTCTTGAATAGTGGCTGCGGTTCCCTTTCCCTTTACAAAACCGAATCCTAAATCCATAAAATAGGGATTTCGCCAGCGGCCACTCATTGCGGAGTTATAGGCATAACGAAAATTTACACCCTGAAAAAGAGCCCGAATATCAGTTTCCGCAGATCCTTTTTTTGCACCAATAGTTTCTTGCCAAAAGGAAAAGTTCATTCCGAATTGGGAAAAACTCGAGATCGCTTTTCTCGCCCTGGTCGGAGCAGGAGCGGCCGTCTCAGACTGAGCTTCTTCAGGTGCAGAAGTTTGGATTGGAGCCGGAGTTTCAGGCGCTGGAACTGGTGCAGGTACCGCCGTTTGGGTTTTAGTTTGTGTGGCCCGGGGAGCCGGCCTTGCCTTCTTCTTTGCAGATTTCTTTTGTGCAAACGCAGAGGAAGAAAGTGCGAGCGAAAAAATTAAAATTGCGGAAAATATTTTCACCATCTCTCCTCCTTACAAAGATAAATGTATTTGTGCCAACGCCTGCCAAGTGTCGCGGGTTACGACACTGGATGTACCAATTGTGTTCGAGTTTACAACTTCAAACCGAAATTCAAATCGATGCATCGGAAACATTAACAAGCCAACGCCTGTAGACACTGTATCGACACCGTCCGAAGTACTCATATCTGCCTTCCAGGCCTGTCCTGTAAAAAATAAATGATAACCACGTACCAGCTTTTGCATAGCTTCGGAATAAAAGTAATATCCTTTTTTGGGCTTCTGACCTTTCAAGACGTCTTCGATAAGACCGAGATCATACAACAACGCAGATCCTTCGCCAAAACCGTATCTATTGGTAAGTCCATAACGGGTGTTCTTTTTATAGGTATTTGAGGAGGCAAGACCTGTCAGCCCGACTCTCCAAGCCTCGCGAATTTCATAGTCGTAGAGAAACGAAACCCCTTTTTGTCTAAGGTCAGTCTCCTGAAACATATTTCCACCGAAACCATGAAGTGTAAACTCCCAGGTTGGCTGAATGTACTGAGCAATGACTCCGTGAGTTTGGTCGTTTTGCGCAATCCCCGTCTTCAATCTGCTAAATGCAGTATGATCAACAATACGGATTCCATAAACTTTGTCAGTCATTCCGAAGTACAACCACAAATTTTCAGATGTCTGCCACCTAAAGTAATGCTCCCTTGAGATCCATTCTTTTGGTTTCTCGGCCTTGGGATCATTTTTTATTTTTTGAGGTACAGGTGCATATCCATAGGAGGCGACAAAAATATATTTCTGATCCTCGTCAAAATGAATTGCCACACTCGTATCCAATTGCATCAGGACGGTTCGAGTTTCCTTTGCAGGAGGATTTGTTTGCATCGCAAGATTTCGCGCCTTAATTCCAGGGCGAAGCCACCACGGCATCGGGACTCCCCATAAGAATCCAGATCCTTCACTGATCTCCTCGGCAGATTTTTTTCCCGACCCCAGACGCCCAGCGATTTCCGCAGCCCACACACCCCTCCCGTAATCTGTGAGAGGTCCATTTCCCTGGCCATTGTAGTGACATGTCATGCACGAAGAATATTTATATCCAATAAATTCAGGATAGGCTCTTGCTTGTTTAGCATGAAACAAACTCGCAAAAATTATCGCAAAAAATAAAAGATAAGCTGGCATTGCAAAAATCATATGTCATAATTGTTAGCAGAGACAATAAAAGTATGAAAAAAACGATAAATATTCCGACCGTACAAATAAATATGAAGAGTTTCTTTCGGTTTCTTTCAATAGCATTTTTATTGTGTTGCTCAGCATGTATACAAACTAACAACTCGAGCAGCAGAGACGAAGAAGAGTACGATGCTTCTTTGCCAATCAATGGAGCTTCCGGCGATTTTACAGCCGCTCGCGCTATTTTCACAAACGACTGTGCAGCCTGCCACCCTTTTCACACAATGACGGAAGCGGCCCTCATTGCCGGCGGTTGGGTAGTCAAAGGCGACCCTCAAAACTCAAAAATTTATAATAGCCTCATGGGAAGCAGTGGTACCCAAGGCCGAAAAGATATGCCTGACGGAGGTCCGGCGCTCCCAAATGAAGATCTCGAAACAATTGCAGGTTGGATCACGAATATTGAATAGCTAAAATTTAGAGACGTGTCGCTCGAGAGCAATTTCTTTTTCCAGAAAAGCCAGGTCGTTTTTCAAACTGAAACCCAGCCTTCGTCAAAGATCTCTTTAAAACACCTGTGCAAGCATAAGTTCCGATAAAACTTTGCGGACCTGTAGAACGAGCGAAAAATGAATCCAAAAACTCCTCCGTCCAAAGTTCTGGAGAAGTCTTCGAACTAAATGCATCATACAAAATCGCTTCAGCCGGAAACGCTACAATACTATTCGCCGCGAGCGCTCCAGCCAATTCCCAATTTCCAGACCTCGATATTTTAAGTAAATTCGCACGAGCTTGTTCAGCGAGAATTCCGTAATCACGAGCAAAAAAAGAAAACATTTTGTCGTACGCTTCTTTGAAAACGACCGATTCGCCGCCAAGCCATTGCAAAAAATTTGTTTTCAAACCCGAATCCGATTCGTAACTCAAAATTCGTAAATCCCCTGCATATCGGTTCTTTAAAGCCTCGCAAACAATTAAAAGTTCGTTGTAACCCAAGCCCAATCCCAAGCTTAAAAAAGACAACGATTTCTTCTCGCTCAAAGATGCAAAACACAGCCGAATCAAATCCCCATAGATATACTGGGTTTCGGAGTAAGCGCCCCCACTATGGTGCATGATTTCGAATTCTTTCCACTGTAAAGAAGGCGATTCATCATCTGTATTTACGAGCTTATAATTAGACTCTAAACCGTTGCTTGACATTAAGCGCAATTCCTCCGAAAGTCCCCTCCATGGAAAAAGGCTGGAGAGGGCTTCCCTTCAAACCCATTAGTGAGTTCTATATCAAGCGTTTTGGCGAAAAGGTCTACAAAATTCCTGTCACGGTTGTAGATAACTGCCCGAATCGCATGGGTTTACGCGGAATGAAAACTTGCAACTTCTGCGACGTTTGGGGCTCCGCCGCCAATGCTGAATCGGCTTCGATGACCCTCAAAGATCAAATCGAAAAATACAAAGAGAGCGTGGGCTCACGCTTTAACGCAAAAAAATTCTTAGTCTATTTTCAGGCTTACACAAATACATTCACAAAACTCTCGAATATTCGCGACAACTTTGAACTCGCTCTTACCTATCCGTTTGTCCATGGATTTACCGTGGGCACGCGACCAGATTGTATTTCAAAAGGTGTTTTGGATTTTTGGAATGAGATGCACGACCGCTCCTTTGTGGCTGTCGAAATTGGCGTGCAAAGTTTTTTTAACGATCAACTCGAGTGGATGCGCCGAGGGCACAGCAAAGAACAGTCGGTCGAAGCCATTCTTAAGATCGCGTCTGAAACAAAAGTGAATTTAGGAATTCATTTGATGTTTGGTTTACCCGGCGAGACCGACAAAAAAATTATTGAAACAGCTGAACTCTGCAACTCGCTTCCGATTAGCAACGTGAAACTTCATAACCTTCATATTCTTGAGAACACACCTCTTGCGGATGACTTCCGCGCCGGTCTTTTTTCTCCGATCGAGAGGGAACTCTACGCACACAGAGTAAAACTTTTTCTTCAACATTTAGCTCCGCATATTTATGTTCATCGCTTAGCCGCTCTCTCGTCTCGATGGGAAGAACTGGTGGCTCCACCGTGGACAAAAGATAAGATGGGGACGCATCAATATATTGTGGATTACATTCGCTCGACAGAGTCTTTCCAGAGCGAACTTTACTCTCCAAAAAACGAAGAAGAGCAACGTTTTAAGAACGAACTGCGCCTTAAAGGCCAACGCGTAGTTGAATCTTTAGAACTTGCAACTCTCTAGTTGTGCCTATTGCACGGTTTTCTTATTTGCAATAAACGATACAACATATTCCATTGCGCATTTCTCGACATCCACCGCGACGGTACCGATATAAACTTGCCCTGCAGATTGAAAAGTAAACTCAGCGGACCAAATAATTTCATCAAGACTTGTGGCTGCGCCGTGGAGATAATAAGAAGTAGCGCCGTACTCCTTAACTTCTTTGCTAGCTCCCTGCTCCAGCAGTTTCCACATGTCGCAAGCCATGGCAGGTGAACCTAAAAGTGAAATGAGGAGAAAAAGTTTTTTCATAAGCCATCCTTTGATGGCTTAATCGTAAGATTAAAAATTTTGAGTTGGTAGCATCACTGCATCATTGACTAGCAGGCATGACTTGAATACTCGCCGCCATCACTTTTATGATTGAGGTCATCGTCACCGTCATCAGAATCGTGATCGCTGTCATGATCATCATCGTCGTCGTCGCCACAAGATTTGTCATCATCAGCATCGTCATCGTCGTCGTCTGAGATTCCGTCGTTGTCATGATCATCGTCGTCGAGGTCTTCGACTCCATCATTATCGTCATCATCGTCATCCAAATCGGAGACGCCATCATCATCATGATCTTTGTTAGCGCATTGACTAGCGCCCGGCCCTTCCGCTCCATCGGCTCCTGGGATCGACAAGCTATCGGTTTTTTGGGAGGCACTCTGATTAGGTCCATCGAAATTTCTTTTGGCGCAATTCTGAAACAAAAAAATCATCACCAAAACAAGTGAGGAATAAAAAAACTTTGCCATCCATCAACTCCATTTGAAGAAGCAATTATTGCATTCTTAGAATTATTGAATGCACAACCGGGACCACGGAAAAGTTAGTTTTATTTGAGTTGAAGGAAAGTAATAGTCAAACTTAATGAATTTGACTATTTCTTCCGCGTATTAGATTGAGATTGGACGAGTCCCGCTGGCACAAAAGAAATAGCTTTGGTTTCATTGTCCCGTACCCAGATACAAGCGCATAAATTGTCTACCTTTTTTACAGGTGTTTGGCCCTTTTTAAACTCATTCATGTAAGTTTAGTGGAAAAAGCTATAATAGCGAATAAAACCGATAGTCTAGAGAGCAAGGGGCGGCGAACTCCTTGCACCTCCTCGGCTATGAGGTGTTTATGAGGTTACTGGTTGTTTTATTTCTTTTATTGAATGGATCCATATCTACGGTTTTTGCTGCGGATTATGAGGCTCGCCGTGAGCAGGCCCTCGAGCTTTTGCGCGATTATCCTAGACAATATAGAGTAATAACTGATGGCAAACTGTTTTTTTATGACGAATGCCGTTTCTCAAATGTTGAGCTCCGCACGACTGATGCTGTGTCTGGTGAGTTGAATAGAATTAAACTTGAAATTTACAGACCTAAACACCAAAACGGCACAGCAACTGTTTTAATTATTCCTCCAACAGGTGGAAAGAATATAATTGATGGTCGCATGGCCAATGTTTTTTGCAATGCAGGTCTTGATAGCGTAATCGTGAAAAGCTGGAAGCGCCTCGATCAAATTGAAGAAGATATGTCGAAGCAAGAAGATGCGTTAATTCGGGCTGCGGCGGCCATTCGCCTTACGGCCGATTACATCACCGAAACCTTTCGCGACTCTAATGGCATAAGCAACTCTATTGGCATAATGGGAACGAGTCTTGGTGCAATGTTCGCATCGACGGTATTAGCTATTGACCCAAGATTTAAAGCCGCCTTTTTGGCTGTCGGTGGCTCGCCACTTTCTGAAGTTTTAGCGACGACAAAACAAAGAGTCGCTCGAAAAGTGAGAGAAACTCAAATGAGGGCAAATAATCTCGTGTCTGCTGAAGAATACCAGGAGATCTTAAAAGAGCGCTTGAGGATCGATCTCGACGTTCTCGTAACTCCAAAGAAATCTTTGGCCCTTAAAATGTTAACGGCAGAAGGCGATGGGTCCGTTCCTACAAAAACACAAATCCAACTCTGGGAATCCTGGGGCAAGCCGGAACGCTTTGTGGAAAAAAGTTCTCTAGGGCATCCCGCAGCCATCTTTAACACCTATTGGAAATATCGAGAAGAAATTCGCAAATTCTTTTTAGAAAGCTTTAACAACACGCCCAAGATCTAGCTTTCAACCCGATGCCACCGCTAAGAGGCCCTAGAGAGATTGGTACTACCTAACAGCCTCTTCGGGAGAAACAACCTTGAGGCTGCATCCCCCACACAGTCTAAAAATAGATGCGAAGTCGAAGATCTCGTTTCGCGACCCTAATTCGCAAAACACCTTAAAACTAATTAATTCCGTCTTAAAATGACACAGTCTTAAGT
>JBFWYS010000098.1:0-10030 GCA_050186175.1 Pseudobdellovibrionaceae bacterium | reverse complement strand
ATCCATTAAAATACAAAACTTTTTCAAATGAAATTTGGTATGAAATGGGCTTAAAATTTAATGAATGGGATGAAAAGTCTTTTGATCCTTCTATGAAAACTGTAAGTGTGAATGAAATGGAAACATTCCTTGAGACCTACTTTAAGAAATTTCCTTATTCCCTTAAGATGGTTGCCTAACACTTGTCATCTGTTTGTCCGCGAAAGTCGAGATGTCCCTTCGAGCGAAAAATCTCGATTTTCGAAAGTGACTTAACTCTCAATAAATCTGGTAGGCTGGACTATGGGGAGAAGAGCTTGCCCGTGTTTGGGAGCCTCCGTATAATGTGAGAATGTCGGATCGGAAAATAGAAGCGACTCTTGATTGGGAACAGGTTGCATTAAGTTGGAAGAAGAACGAAAAAAAGCTTCTATTGCCTCGTCATGAGTTAAATAAAAGAATGATTTGTTTAACTCAACCTATAAAAACCCATCGTCTTTTGGATTTTGGAACCGGTGTGGGAGAACCAGGTTTAACAGCTGCTAAAATAGCTGGCTGCGAAGTTTACGGAGTCGATGTTTCCGATACAATGTTGAAAATGGCCGAAGAAAGAAGGAATTCAATGGGAATTACTAACTTTCAACTTTTTCTTCTAGATCGTCCAGTTCTTCCCTTTAAAAATAATTTCTTTGATGCCGTACTAAGTTCTTTTGCCATCGAATATTCAACTCATTTAGATGAAGATGTTAAAGAGCTTCACCGAGTACTTAAGCCAGGAGGCCTGTTCGTTATTTCTTTGTGGCAAGATTGTGAAGAGAGAAATCCTTTTCAGGCCTTGATTCCAAAAACAATTCGCGAAGTTTCATATGAGACTTCCCTTTCTCACGATATTTTTTTTAAATTTTCTAAGGATGATTTTTTAGAAAAAAAAATGTTATCCCTTGGATTTACACAAATAAATCATGAGATTTTTGAGGGCCACTTTTCTTACGACTCTGTTGATGAGTTTTGGAATTTAAAAAAAATGGCATCTCCTGCTGTGATGAAAGATATGGGACTGCTCACGGCCCGCCAAGGTCTAGAAGTTCAAGAGAAAATTGAAAAATTCTTTGTTTGCAATAAAAGTGACTCGCAAAAAGAATATGAGCTTCCTTTTTCTGCCCACATTTATGTCTATAAAAAGGATTTTTTATGAATACTTCTGCTCTCACTGCCATTTTTGGCGATCGTTTTTTGCAGGAACCAGAGGGGAATTTGATTCGTGGAATTATATATCCGGAAAATTTTGATGAGTTGAAAAAATTGGTGGTTCTCGCGAATAAAGAAAAAACAAAACTTCATGTTGTGAGCAGTGGAAAGAATTGGGGATTTGGAGAAAGTGCAGCGAGAAGTGAACTTCCCTATTTTATAGTAAATTTAAAAAGAATGAATCGGATTTTAGAATTTAACAAAGAGTCGGGATACGTCGTTCTGGAGCCTGGAGTGACGTATTCACAACTGTATCATTATCTTCAGAAAAATGCGCCTCACCAGTTTATTATAGATGCTCAGGGTTCCAGTATGGAAGCGAGTGTCATTGGAAATACGTTGGAGAGAGGACATGGACAAACTCCTTCGGCGGATCATATTGCAAATGCCTGTAATTTTGAGATCCTTTTGGGAAACTCAAAGATCCTTCGCACTGGATTTGGTCGGTTTGAAGAAAATAATTTAGAAAATCTCGACAAGTGGGGGCTTGGTCCTAGTTACGAAGGACTTTTTTCTCAATCAAATTTTGGAATTGTCACTCGGGCAACTATCTGGCTTTTAAACAAACCGGAGGCGACAGCCATTCTGCAAATCAGTTTTGGCTCCTCAACTTTCTTAGAGGTTACAAATGCTCTTCACCGTCTGCGTCTTCAAAAGGTGATTCAGGCGGGGCCTCATTTTGCAAACATCTATTTTCTTCTTTCCCGAATTTATCGATTGGAAGATCTCACTAAAGACTCTTTTCTCTCTTTTGAAAAAGCACTGGAGGTAGGAAAAAAGCACGGAATTTCAGAATGGACTTCAAATATCGTCATTCATGGATGCATGTCTCAAATTCAATTCACCCAAAAGAAAGTATTGGATGCTTTAAAAAATTCGTTTGAATCGAGTCGACTTATCACAGATCAGGGTTTTGGAAAAAATAATGGCATTGATCTTCCTGAGGATCAAATTAGATTTTTAGATCAAATTTCAGGGCGCCTTGGTGGAACTGGAATTTCCAGAATGGGTTGGAGAAAAAACAAACCACTTGTAGATTCTCTTTACGATTTGGATTTAGAA
Source organism: Pseudobdellovibrionaceae bacterium (assembly GCA_050186175.1). GTDB lineage: Bacteria > Bdellovibrionota > Bdellovibrionia > Bdellovibrionales > Bdellovibrionaceae > JBFWYS01. The sequence goes on along the minus strand of JBFWYS010000098.1, from coordinate 7,741 downwards.
AAAGAAGAAATTGGCGTGATTTGCACTCCAATCGCTTGCCCTTCCGGAGGCTCAAAATTAGAAAGTGCGACTCGGCTTATTCAAAAGATTTGTGAGGAAAATGAGACCGAGCCGTTTATGGCTTTATTTGTCTGTCGTGATCGCCTCATCCATATTCATAGTTTTTTATTGTTTAACAGAAATAATCAAGTTGAAGTGAAAAAACATTCGGAATGTGCTGAAAAGATCAACTTGGGTCTCAAAAAAATAGGGCTGGTGCCCCATAGGTTGGGCGCGAATATGAGTATAGAAGACTATACTCCATCTAATGCTTCGAATGAGCTTATCAATGTCTTGAAAAATTATTTTGATCCGAACGGGATTTTTGTCGACTCAAGATATGTACCCTCGAGCTTGGAAAGATAATTTTAATTTTTTATTTTTAATCGAACTGCAGTTATGTCATCAGGAAATTGAGAGCCTCCAGTAGCCTTACGGAGATCTTCCATCAGACATTCGGTCCATTTGGGCTCGACGAGGCTCTTCTGCAAGGCCATTTGGAGTCTTCTTTCTCCAAACTCTTTACCATTCTCCATTTCAAACTCATAAACTCCGTCGGTAAAACAGAAGAAGCTATCGCCGGGTGCAAGCTGAATGGGCTTGATCGAAAACTCTCTGTCAGGAGAGTAGTTTTTTGTCCACAAAGCGGGTCCTGGATCTACGAAAATCGTCTCGGGCTTCTTGGCTTTTGAAAGTAAATACGCCGAAGGGGCATTGGAACTTGAATATTCGAGAAGCTTGCTTTTTTTGTGAAGCTTTACCATCTGAATTCCAACAGCATACTCAAGGTTATAGGCGACGTATTTTTTTGCAATATTTCCGAGAAGTTGTTTCAAATCTAAATCGTTGCTGTTCATGACTTGGTTTTCAAACAATCCTTTGACCAAGTATGTGACTTGCGCAGCTGCCGTTCCGTGGCTTGTGACGTCTGCCACATAGTAGTAAATGAAATCGGGTGTTTCGTAGATGTCAAAAAAGTCTCCGGAAAGTTCCTCGCATGGATGATAGAGAACTTCCAATTCGCAAGAGTCCAAATGTAATTGTGCAGGAGGAAGAAGGGATTGCTGGATCTGTCTTGCAGCAATGAGATCTTTCTTAATTCTTTGTTGTTGGGTTCTGATCTTAATTAGGTTGCTGAGGCGAGCCACCAACTCTGCTTCAGAAAAAGGTTTATTTAGATAATCATCGGCGCCACGTTCAAGTTCTGAAATTTTAGATTCAGATCCCAGTTTTGCTGTGAGGATCACAAATGGAATAGAAGAGAGGAAAACATTTTCCTTCGCAGCTTTTAAGAATTCTCCTCCATTCATTTCGGGCATCATCAAGTCTGACAGAATTAGATCTGGAGCATAATTTAGAGCTGCTTCGAGACCATGCCTTCCGTTCACTCCAAGGAAAAGATTATACTGAGAAGCAAGAATTCCAGAGACAAACTCACGAAGATCTTTGTTGTCGTCAACATACAGTAAAGTTGGTTTGTAGGGATCCCTCGAATTTTCAACTTGTTTATTGCGTGCATTGACTTCTTGAAGGTCGGCTTCGGACGCTTTTCCTTCTCTAAGATCAACCACCTGGCGGGTTGTATTGGAGGCATCCTGGTCTTCTTGTTCTGTTTCGTTTGAAATGAAATCTGTTGGAAGATGAGCGTGTCCAACTGGGAAAGAAAATTCAAAAGTCGTTCCTTTGCCATATTCACTGCGTACAGCTACTTTTCCTCCATGAAGCTCAATAACTTCTTTTACAAGTGAAAGTCCAATTCCGGTTCCCGCATATTCACGAGAAGCGCTGCCATCAGCCTGTTTGAAGCGATCGAAAACTTGAAGAATCTGGTCGGACTTAATTCCGATTCCGGTATCTTCAACCGATAGATAAAATAAATTATCTTTGATTTTGGAGATCACCTTAATGTGCCCATGTTTTGTAAATTTGCAGGCGTTTGATAGCAGGTTAAAAACAACCTTATCCATTTTTTCGTAGTCGATATAAATATCGGATTGATCAACAGCTGGATCGAATTCAACTTTGAGCTGCAATCCTTTTTTTTCTACTAAGGATTGAAATTGGTCGACTCGTTTTTGAACGAAGTGATTCATGTTCTTAGTTCTTGAAGCTTTTAAGTTCATGGCTCCTGATTCGAGTTTTGCCAAGTCTAAGATCTGGTTGATGAGACTGAGAAGGCGCTTTTGATTTCTCAGCATTCGTTCGGCTTCAATTCGAACTTTTTCGTCAACCGATCCATAGCGACCGGCTAACATCGCTTCGAGAGGGCCGATTGTAAGCGTGATCGGTGTTCTAAACTCATGGGAGATATTTGCGAAGAAGTCAGTTTTAAGGCGATCCGTTTCTTTGAGCGCTGCGACTTTCATGCTTTGTATTGTAGCGGAGATCAATCCGCTGATGGCTTGAAGTGTATCTCCATCTCCTTGATCGAGAGGAGGGTAGAGTGGTTTTGCTTCGCGCAGTCGGCCTGAGATAAAAAGCGCTATCGGGTTTCCCTCGAGCTGCACGCTTATGCAGACGAAATAAGGAAGTTTAAATTGATCGCGTACCAGTTGAATGAACGGCGTGACCGCGGTTGCTTTGTTGGCGATTAGAATTTCGTTTTGTTTAACAAGATTTTCAGGGAATAAAACAGGGACGGTAGATGTTGCTTCTTCTGCGCCGGCAAAGCCAAGTAAAAGGGACGGAACAAAAGTCAGCTCGCTCTCGCCCGGCACAAAAACAATTGTTTTATCCATTCCCAGGTTGCCGTTGATCGCCTGTGCTGTTTTTTCAAGAATTTCCGCGACTCCAGGTTGAAGACCAAGAGATTGCTGAAGGGTAGAGAGAAGATTGAAACCGACACGTTTTTGTTTGAGTTCGTGGCGAAGACCAGAAACGGCGTAATCGAGCTTGAGGTTTTCTCCTGCAAGCTCGTCAACACGACTTTTATAAAAGCCCAACTCCTTATTTATCTTCTCTAAGTCGGGACTCTCCTGAGTCATTTATTCTCCAGATGCAGATCAGGGTTCGCTAAGCACGCAAAGAACACCAGTCCAATCAAGTGGCTGAATGTCTTTTCCTACTTTAGCAACTTCAACTCCAGAATACATCCCTAAAAGTGGAACTTTAGATCCAACTATCTTTTGAACTTCTTCGGCTTCTTCGCGCTCGGATCCGCAATAGGCGCTCGCACGTCCTGCACAATCGATGTAAATTGCAAGGAACGGCTTGCGACTGCCAATACGATCGAAAAGATCCTTTGCTCTTTGGCCGATATAGCTAAAATCAATGTTTCTTCTCATCAACTGGACTTCATCACCTGCCTTAAGGTCCGGTTCAAACATAACTAAGCCGCCTCTTTCTTTATCGACAGCCATACAAAGACGATTTGCGTAGTTTTCTTCGTTGAAAGCTCCGAACTTATCTCCTTTGTTAACCCCAAGAGTAACGAATAAAGGATAATCTTCCCATGTCTTATCAGAATCGGGTCCTAAAAGTTTGCCGATCATGTCGGTCGCTTTCATTCCATCAATTTCTAGAATCACAGCGCCATCGGTTTTTGTAATTTTGTGATACCCGCCAGCTGGTTTACATCCATGCATGATGACAGTGTCCATGCGAACTCCGCCAGAAAAAGTAAGAGCAGCTGCCGTTTGAGTTTCAATCTGATCATTAAACCATTGTTTAGTTGGCTGGAATTGCATGTCTCCGAGTAATCCGACTCCAGCTATCGTAGGCCATTTTCCGCTTAAACCCTCGTTCATTCCTTGTAGCAGAGGAGTGGCCATGTTTAACAGATTCGCATTTTGTCCTCTAACAGAGTCATACATGAGCAGAATTCCACCGTCCGATGTTCCCACGCTTGATTTAATCTGTTGACCAAGTTTAGTTCCGACTTGAAGCTCTCCACCAGTACCTAAGCCTTTTTCTGAGAAGAGGTTAAATTTTGCAGTTTTTGAAGAGACAATCGCAACTCCGAGTTCGTATCCTCCGTAACTCAACTGATCTTTAGTGATAATACCAACAGCGTATCCGCCGATCATATTTGCTTTTGAGCCAAGGACAGATCGGATACCATCGCGGACCTGAGCGGGATCATGCTTCGATGTGGAGTAAATAATCGCAAGGTCACATTCTGTAGCTCCTGCCTGTTGCATTGCTTTTTTTGCAGCTTCTGCTCCAGCTTCTTTTGAGTTTGTATTGTTGCTAAAGCCTACGCCCGCTTTTGTCGACATGAATCCTCCAATGAATTGTTATCGTTTACAGTGACTATATTCATTTTCCACTTTTATAGAGTCAACGACCTGGAATCGAACTAACCAAAGGGCCTGGGGAAAAGAGTTGAGCCGTTCAGCTGAAGGGCAGGGCTTCACTTTAGCCTACATTTAGAAGGTTTAATTAAGAGCCTTTTCTTAGACTGATAGTCTTAACCATGGAGGTAACGATTGTTTTAAGCCAACAGAGGAGGACAAAAGGCTTACGACCCAACGCAAGTAAGTTTTGTTTTCACAAGCCTATCTCCGCAGCCCATACCAGTAATTTCGACAAATGCCGATTCGTCCAGGCCTCTGGTGAAGATTGAGCGCATTGTGAACGGCATGTAGTTTAATTTAAGAGTACACACCTTATTGAATTTAATCTTATAAACCTCTTCAAGACGTCGACCAAACTGCTCCTGAACTTCTTCAATTTCTGCAATTTTAAGATCGTTTTTTGTAAGAAGGATAGGACCAGCTTTGAATTTAAGAAAGCGGATAAGGCCTGATTCTCTATTGTAACTTGCTCTGACATCATCCTGTTCAGATCGCTTGATTGTCAGAGATATATTTCTATTTGAGCAGGTAATTGTTCTTAATTCTTGGGGAGCATTCGCCAAACCTTCTTTCATACCGGCATGAGCAGCATCCGTCATACCGTCCAGATTAGGTGGGTTCGCATCTCCAACAGGATCGTAGGCGTAGGTATGAGTGGTAGATACCAAAATAAGAAGGGTCAACATTAGTGTTTTCATGGATTCAATTCTCCTGCAAAAAAATAGTTATTAAACAATCATCAGATTGAATTGCAAAACCATGGCCCGAGCTAATCAATTTTAGGCGAAAGGAGTCGACTTGAAGACGAAACGGCCTTAATGGCGAAACAGGTGTTAAAAAGTTCGACAGGAAGGTTAATATTAAGCGTGGTCAAGAGCAAGTTCCTCTCGAGTCAACTTATGAATCGTAATAACAGGCTAGATTGGGATCAGGATTGGGATCCCGCGAAACACAGGTGTCTAGACTAAAATAGCCCTTCGGAACTCCAACTGTCGAGGCATTGATATAAACCACATTAAGTCCGATCTTTAAGAGATCGCTGTTTAAGATCATTCCGCGAAGATCCGTCTGAGACTCTGTGATCACGCCTAGGTTAACTAGGGGGCCATCGTGATTTTTTCCATCAAGTTCATAAGAGTATGCGCAATGCACCTCAAGCCGTTTTTTTTGCTCTGAGAACGCGGTTGTCTGACCTAAAATAGAGAACACCAATACTAAAGGAAATGGTTTCATATCCCCCCCCGATAATTCTTCTGCCTCTTATAAATCAATCTTCATTGTCTGTGGAAGGTCTTCGCACGAAAAAGACTCGGCAAATGCGTTTAGAGGACCTAATGCTAAAGCTAAAATTAAATACTTCATAACCTACCTTTCAATTTACCAAGGTTTAGGAAGCCCAAGTTCAATTTGTAGAAAGCGAGGATAGTCAATTTGTTCCGCAATCAAAACATCGCTCTGTTCACAGATTGAATCACTCAATTCAACAGAATTTTTTTGCTGACAAACAGAAATCGTACCAGCCTGACGAGAATAGTAAGGAACTGCGACAGCCAAAGTTTTGTTTGGAATTACATCCACCACGTATTGTTCGGTATCTAAGCCAATCACTTTCATCTGGTAATTTTTCGGAACGATCATCCCGTTGCTAAGTTCAACTTTGTTGTTCGGGCCAAAGTCATTTAAGACCATTTCATCAGAGTCCACTAGTATTTCATTTTCTGTGGCCATGTAGAACATCGTAGAAGGAGGATTTTTTCTATAAGTCATATCACCCAAAAATGCAGGTCCGGACTTTCCCCAAACTTGGGTATAAATAATAGTTTTGTCTCCAACTTCGGCACGCCCCCAGTACCACCCATCTGTGGTGTCAGAGATCGGCAGAGTTCCGTAGTTATGGTCGTGATAACCACTCGATTTGTTCATGAGGTTGCGGTACAGCAAATGTCCCTTCGTAGATACGAACTCATAGCTTCCAGAGACTTCTCCTTTGGGAACGGTAACAAACCATTTGTGATAGTCTTTTCCATCGGTATAAACATAGCCCTCTTTATGTTTCCAACCCTTCATCAAAGCCTCCATTGTGATATTTGCTTTGATTCGGATTCCAGTGTCTTTGTCGATTGCATCCAGTTCTATAAAATACTCAGGCAACTGGTTCGGCATTTTCTTCATGTTTAAAACGCTGTTACCGATTCTGAGTTTGAAGGGCGCTGAAGAAAATTCGATATCATTGTTACGGGAGTAATCTAAAACTTGGAGGCGCTTTCCTTCAGCAGTTACGACTTGTACCAATACGCCCACGTGGTTCTTGATGCCGGATGGCTTAATAAGAGTGCTAGTGCTCACGTCATAGGGATTCGGTCCAAGGAACGCGATTACGATACTGCTCCCATCTGGATTATGCGTGTCGAAGTAAAACCATTCATAAGCGAAGCGTCCCTCTTGACGCATATTGTGCCACATTTCATCCGAGTCGGTGACTTCAGCGGCAAGTGAATGAGTGCCAATTCCCAGGCTCATCGTGGCTGCAAAAAATAAATTTTTAAGCAATGTAGGCTCCTATTTTTTAGTAGTCTGTAAATTCAGCCTAACAATACAGTTTTATTTTGGAACATAAAGGGAAACGCAAAGGGATTGTAGATTATCCTTTTCCAAGCCTGGAAAAGTCTAAAAAAGCGGGTGTTTGCGCCTGGCTTGCATATCTATTCACTTATAAATAAGCTTAGAAATATGAAGTCTCCTGACCTATTCGAATACAGTTCTTATATTTCTTATTTGAATGACTATTTTAAATACAAGGTCGGAACAAACTCTAAATTTAACTACAGTATGTGGGCGCGAAAGCTGAAGTTCGCAAACGCGGCAACTCTCACAAGAATTCTTAATGGAGACCGTTTGCCTGGGGCCTCTGCTATTAATGCCTTCTGTGATTATCTGGAAATCCAAGGAGACGAACGGGAGTATTTTGAAAGCCTCATACGTCTCGAAAAGGAAGAGGTTCCTCAGGTTCGCCATTTATTTGAAAATAAAATCTTCGATTTGCGACAAAAACGCCTGCAGCCTCTTCTCCATACCAAAGCTAAGAATCTGATTGTTTGGGGAACAGTTGATCGGAAAGCTTTTGACGAGCTGCTTGCTCCCCATGGCTTTGAAAGTATTCTCAGTTATGCAGGCTCAACTTCATCTGTCTGCTTAAATGGTGCCTTAGTAAGAGAATCAGAAATTGGATCCTACACCCAGTTCTGTATAGCCTGTTACACGAAGAAAATTGGACAGCCGTTGGCGGAGTCAGAAATGTTCTTTCTAAGGTTGGCGTCATCAGATAAAGAAATTTCTGAAAAATTTCAAGCCTGGGAAAGCCCTTATGAACACTTCGATATGAAATCCAACTTAGGTTATCCTGATAC
>JBFWYS010000097.1:0-10039 GCA_050186175.1 Pseudobdellovibrionaceae bacterium | reverse complement strand
TTCGCCCGGATGCCGCAAATGCATACGGTATCAACTCAAAAACAATGGGCGTCGAGTTACGTGGTCAGGTCGAAGGATTCACGCCAGCAAAATTCAGAGAGGCTGGCAAAGAATACGATGTACGCGTTCGGCTGAGGGAAGAGCATCGTAATTTGAAAGATAATTATGCCAAGGTTCTCGTCCCCAACGTCAATCGAAAGCTGGTTCGACTATCTGACGTTGCTGACGCTCAAGAAGTTCTTGGACCTGCAGAAATCAATAGGCTAGATCGTGGCCGTTCAGTGCAAATTCAGGCTGGATTAGCCCCTGGAGTTGGCTTAAGCAGCGTATCCAAGGATATTGAAAAGTATCTGAATGAAGGAGAAAGCAAACTCCCTTCGGGCATGCGTTATAATTGGGCTGGTAACGTGGAAAACTCTGCTGATCTCGGATCTTCGGCATTCGCAGCCGTTGGTTTTGCCGTCATTTTGATTTATCTGATTCTTTGCAGTCTTTATGCTTCATTTGTGACTCCAGTGACTATTTTGACAGCTTTACCGCTAGCACTTACAGGAGCCTTTTATGCTCTTTATATCACCAATGAGGTGATGACTATTTTCGCAACTCTAGGGATTTTCTTGCTGCTCGGTGTATCAGGTAAGAACTCAATTCTGTTGGTAGACTTCGCAAATCAAATGATGAGCGAGGGAAAATCCAGAACAGTTGCCATTATTGCGGCCGGAAAAGCTCGGTTGCGACCAATCCTTATGACTTCATTCGCTTTAATTGCGGGGACAATGCCGATTGCTATCGGGCTAAACGAAGCTTCCAAAATGAGAACTGCAATGGGGTGGGCAATCGTCGGCGGCTTGATTTCCTCGACGATTCTGACTCTAATTGTGGTTCCAGCTATTTTTTCATATGTTGATCGGTATCGCGTCTGGAGCAAGGGTCTTATGGCAAAATTATTTTTCCCCAAAGCTCCCGGCAGACTCCAAAATGGCAAAGGCGAAGAGATTGTCGTTGTCCTTCCGGAGCGGTAGGTAGGAGGCAAATATGAAGAAAATTCTCATTAATGCTTATCCGGTTGTCTCCGGATGGCGGAATTGCCTCATAGAGCGGTGCTTCTTCGCTGAGCTGATGCCAAGCAGTGTTTGAAAGGCAGCCATCGGTATCTGTCGTCGGTTGAATCGGAAAACAAACTCGTCCAGATAGACTTGCAAATACTTGGGATCAACGCCGTGGTGTGTCCCTGTGAGCCAGGTCTTGAGGTTTGAGAACACTCGGTGAATGTGCGGCGCCAATCGACTTGCGCTTTGTGGCGAGTCTTGGATTTTGACCACATGGCGATAGTCCAGCAAGGCCGTGTCAGAGTAACCACGCCATCCGTCGGTTTGAACTTTGGAACCCGGCTTAAGATTTTCGTCGAGAAATATTCTGATGGTTTCTTCGGCAGCACTCTTGGCGACTTGCAGGCGCACTCGCCCAGCTCGCTTCTTAGGCTTTCCCTTGGCATCCTTGTAGGGCAAGACCTCAACCATCCCAAGCACCAGCGATTTGTTCACGCCCTTCGTAGACCCACGACCTTGTTTGCCTTTTACGGGTCCGCCGATAAATGTTTCATCCGCCTCTACTGTGCCGCTCAGAAGTGTGCGGCTGTCGTTGACCATTGCCCGACGAAAACGTTGAAGGAGGTACCACGCTGTTTCATAGCTGCTCGTCCCGAGATATCGCTGAAGTTGCTTGGCACTCATGCCGGGCGTGTGGGTTGCCATCATGTACGCTGCCCAGAACCAATCCTGAATTTGGATTTTTGAACGGTGCATTGCCGTCCCCGCTGTCGGCGAGGTTTGCTTACGACACCCCTTGCACTCAAACAGATATCACTTGGAATTTAAGTAAGCTTCCGCGCCGCCACACGCCGGGCAAACGAATCCGTCAGGCCATCTGGACTGGACCAGATAATCTAAACAGGCTTCTCGGGTAGAAAACTGATCTCGAAACTCTCGCATGGTCTTTGGATAACCCGGCCGCCCCATAGCGGCAAGAATCATTCAGACCGCTTCCGGAGTCAACCGGATAAGCATTTTCTCATTATTTGCGCTGGCCCCATGCCGGCACCGGGACTATAAGATTCAGAGGAAGTTGATGCGCAGTGCCGAAAAAAATTTTGATTGCGGAGGACGATGAAGACGATCGGAAGATGATTGAATAGGCATTTCGAGAGGCCGGCGAGCCAATGAGATTAGCTTCGTCGAGAACGGTGAAGAACTAATTGATTATATTTGCCATCGAGGAAAATACTCGAATGCGGCCGGATGTACTCCGCCTTGGTTGGTTCTGGTTGAGATTCTGCTGGACCTGAACACGCCAAGGGTCATTTTTGATGAGGGATTTGGGTAAATGTTGGTTTGAAATCGTGGAACTGCCACAGACGCCGTTCCGGGAGGCTCCAGCCCATGGAATCAAAACAAGAAATTTCTGATCAGGCAAAGGAGATTTTTTCCAATGCCATTATTGAATCAACGCCCAGCCTACTTGTCGCTGTCGATGAAAAAGGAAGCATTGTTTTCGCAAATCCGGCGGCCGAAAAACTATTCGGCTATTCGACTGGGGAATTGTTGGGGCTAGCGATTGAAGAGCTTGTTCCTGAGAGGTTTCGTCACGAGCACACTCAACTGCGTGAACACTACATGAAAGCTCCAGAGGCGCGGCCCATAGGAACGGGGCGCGACCTTGTTGCTCGGAGAAAGGACGGCAGCGAACTTCCGGTAGAGATATCGTTGATTCCCAAGACTTCGAGCAATGGGATTTTTGTTCTGGCAACTGTTATCGACATTACTGAGCGGAGGCACTTGGAGGAGGAACGGGAGCGCCTATTAAGCGAAGCACAGGCCGCCGTAAAATTGCGCGATGATTTTCTTGCTATCGCCTCGCATGAACTCAAAACTCCAATCACTTCTTTAAAGCTCCAGCTTGAGCTTATCGAGGAGAGCATCCAACCCGAGAAAAACATAGGCCCTTCGCCACGAGAACTCGCCCAATCTCTTGCTTTATCGTTACGCCAAATTAATTCACTTTCAGCCCTCATCGAGAGCTTGCTTGATATTTCGAGATTGAAGACTGGAAAATTCGTTCTATCCTTGAGCGAGTTTAATTTGACCGATCTGGTGAAGTCGATCACGACTCAGCTTTCTCCGCAAATCAACGCCGCAAAGATTCATTTGAACTTACACCTTGAGGAATCGCTGGTCGGTCGCTGGGACTATCACAGAATTGAACGAGTTCTCGAAAATCTGATATCGAACGCGATTAAATACGCGCCACAGAGTGATCTCTACATCACCACGACTCACGCTGGGAACTCCGCGAAGCTCATGATCTCCGATTCCGGCCCCGGAATCAGTGAGGACATTTTACCAATAATCTTTGAACGTTTTGAAGGGGGAGGGAATTCAAGGAACGTTGGCGGCCTTGGACTCGGACTTTACCTCGTCCGCAATATAGTAAATGCGCATCGGGGAAAAATTGAAGTTCAAAGCGAATTGGGAAAGGGAACTAAATTTTTGATTGAACTGCCCCTGAAGGCAGAGTTGCCTAACACTGGCGATGCTATAGGGATTTAAAGTGTCCAAAATCGAAAAGTGTTCATCGTGGATGACTCTCCTGATCTTTGGATCTTCTTTCCGGGCTTCTTCGTTCCAAGGGGTACTCCGTTAGAACCACAATCAATGGAAAGGACGCGCTTGAGATACTTCGCTCGTCCAATGCCCCCTCCCCGATCTCATTTTCATGGATCTCATGATGCCAGTAATGGGCGGGATAGAATTTCAACAGGAAAAACAAAAGGACCTCAGCCTCGCAGCGATCCCAGTAATCGTCATGACTGCCAGTGATTCCAGTGATGACAGAGCAGTGGCCCATACAACTCTGGGCCAGCGGGTTTTTGAAGAAACCGTTCAAGAGCCCAAGTGCACTTTTAGATGCCATTGACCGTTTTTCGGCAAAAACACGGTACGTGAAATGAAGCATCCTGGTAAATCGCCGCCGCCCGGTCGGAACGGGCAGATTCTCCGATCTGGCCCAGTGACACACCTCGCGGGAGCAAAAGGCGAATCAATGTGTACGCATTCATTATTTGCCTCTTCAAAGTTGTCCTGAGAGCTTCAGCGCTAATCCCCGCTGCCTTAGCGAGTTCGGCGCGCTCCTAGTTTCGAAGCCGTGCCCTGATGATCTTCTCTTGATGGCGAATTTTTTTTGGATCGCTAGATAGCGAAAATTACCTACAGATTCTATTTACTCAGATCAAATATAGCTAGGGTCGTTTTGATCCCTGTGGTGCGCTGATCGTGTAAATCTTCCATTTAATCCCAGCGTTTACAAACAGGCTGCAACTTCTTGCAGTTACTTAAACAACAATTGTTTCCGCTGAAATATTCATACGTTATTGAACGCCAGGTCTTTCGACCTGCAAGAAGTTGCAGAGAAGTAGGTGATCGCCAATATGCCTATATTTTCAGCATATTAGCAGGGTCAAATGCCAGAATTCGACATCTACACTGCAACTTTTGGTAGGTAATCCAGTCGGCAAAACCCGGTGAATTACATCGATAATCGATCCTATTGAGCAAAAAGGCATTAAACAAGATCAATATGACTAGGTTTTTTGGGTTGGCCCCACTGTTGCTGTAAGGGAGCAGCAACCCCACTTAAGGGTGCGGAAGGATTTATGAAGCCAACTATTCTCGCAATCGACAATGACCAGCTCGTCCTCAAGTCTTTGACGATGCTCTTTCAAGATCAGGACATAGAGATCGCAACCGCGACTTCCGGGGTTCAGGGAATTGCGCTGCTTAGGCAGAATCCGCGGCTTTACTCCTTAGTCCTATTGGATTTCGATATGAAGACCAACGGCGTGGGCATGAATGGCGATGAGGTCGCTCGCCAACTAAAAGCCGTGCGCAACGACATTCGCATCATCATGGTCTCCGGTCACAATACTCCAGAAACCATCGAAGCGTGCCTTCAAGCAGGAGCCGAGCAGTTTGTAGTCAAAGGAAGCGACACGGATCAACTTATTAACATCGTTCGCTCGGCATTGTTTTGCGAAACCTGTGAGGAGACTGAAACAGAATCCGAGCGCCACCAAAAAATTTCGAGAATCCTCAAGATGGTGGGTCGATCGCGCGAAATGGCGAAAGTTGCAGAGCTTGTTTCTCGGTTTAGCGAATTTTCTGATCCTGTTTTGATCTTAGGAGAATCCGGCGCAGGCAAAGAAGGCATTGCGAAAGCCGTTCACGAGAATTCTACCCGTCGTGCGAAACCTTTCATTGCCATCAACTGCGCCGCAGTTCCTAAAGATATGCTTGAAAGCGAACTGTTTGGACATGAGCGAGGTGCTTTCACTGGCGCGATTACGAAGAAACTTGGCTTACTGGAGAAAGCAAGCGGCGGAACGGTCTTTTTAGACGAGATTGGCGATATGCCGCTCGAACTCCAAGCCAAAATCCTTCGCGCACTCCAAGAGAAAAAGATCCAACCCGTTGGCGGTTCCGAGCGAGCTGTTGATTTCAGAGTTGTTGCGGCCACACACAAAAATCTCAAACAGGCTGCTGAAAGCGGCGCATTTCGCCACGACCTTTATTTTAGACTGAACTATCTTAGTATCGAGGTGCCGCCTCTGAGAGAGCGGCCCGAAGACATTGAGCCTCTTGTTCGCCACTTCCTCCGCCAGCAAAGCCAAACGTATGGCGTGACTAAGGCAATATCCGATAGTGCAATGAGAAAGCTTAAAGCTCATTCGTGGCCCGGAAATGTGCGAGCTCTTGAAGCGGTGGTAAAAAAAGCATTTGCGATGTCGGACTCCAGGATTACTGAAGACACCTTGGGAGACGAATTCTCCTATAGCGCCGTGAAGCAACTTGAATCACTAAAAGCAAAAGCGGAGATCATGCCTTACAAGGAATTCGAGCGTCTCGTGCAAGATGCTGAACGCTCTCTTCTAATAAAAGCGCTGGATCTAGCCAATGGCGTGAAAAGCGTAGCGGCGGGGCTCCTTGGCATGAGCCATTCAACCATGAACCATCATCGTGCGGCTCTGGGCCTCGACGAAAGCGGAAAGCGAGACGCGCGATGATGAATACTGGATTTTTTCTACTCACAGCTAACGAAAATCGTTCACTGGAATCCCTAGAGCGATCCGATCTTCTCGACCGTCTTGCACATTACGGAGCGGTTTTGTTGCGTGGATTTGAAACTGACCTCGGTAAATTTTCAGCTCTTGTTGAGCGAGTGACACCAAAAACAGCAATTGATCCCGCCAGGGCATTCTTTGCTAAAAATGTGCAACTTGTAGATTCCGGCACGAATGAGATCGGACTACATTGCGAGAATGGTACGACGCCGCTAGTGCCAAATGTTGTTTGGTTCTTTTGTGAGCGTGCTGCGACTTCTGGCTCGCAAACGACTCTTTGCGATGGAACTCAAGTTTGGAAAATACTTTCTGCTGAGGCGAAAACATTGCTTTTGGGAAAACCAATTCGTTTTTCCAGGAATGTAAAACATGATCTTTGGGTCAAATACGTCAAGCATCACTTTGCACATCTCGAAGGTCCAGATCCTATCACCCAAAAAATGCTAGATGATGTTTTTGGCTCGATTCCGGGAGCTGTCGCGCGAATCAACGACGACGGTTCACTTTTTTTATCTCAAGCAGTGTTTGCAGCGCATCCGACGTTTTGGAATAACGACATTGCTTTCGCAAATAGTATTTTCACGCCTTCACATAACTATGAAGCTCCTCAAATTACTTTCGAGAATGACGAGGAAATTCCCGAATGGCTTCTCGAAGAATGCCGCGAAAAGGCCAATCACCTTACGAGGGAAATTCCTTGGGATTCGGGCGACATAATTCTAATCGACAATACGCGCGTTATGCACGGTAGACGGCGCATAACCGACACAAATCGAAAGTTGTTCACTGCCCTGGGTTTCCTCAGTGAATCAACCAGACCAAATGTTGCCGAGATCACTTGTGAGGTTGCTTTATGAGCACTTCCATCCAGCGACCGTTTACAATGCGAATGGTAAGTTCCGAGAGCGAGGCCGGACTTCGTGCTCGTGCATTGATAGCCAATTCTTTTCGGACTCGGCTCAATGCTTACCCAAATACCAACCAGAAGCGTTTTTTGGTAATCGAAACTTTTATTCACGGAGTTCCGACGATTGCTGCGTGTTCTTCAATCACATTTGCGCATGAACAGAAGCTCTTTTCGGAAAATTATTTCGGCGAACGTCTTGAAGATCGTGTGGCGTTTGAGTTTTCTAGTTCTTGCACACGCCGTTCAATCTGCGAGATTGGAAGTCTCTCAACCAATCCGGCGCTCATTCCATCAGTAAAATCTGTTGTTGCATATTTTCCTTGGTTCGCAACACGATTGGGATGCGAGTTCGCGCTGGTGACGGTTACTTCTTATATGCGAATTGCGCTCGAAAGAGCTGGCGCACCGTTTGAGGCTTTTTGCAAAGCCGATCCAAGTGTACTTTCGGAAGAAGAACGCGCGCGCTGGGGCCGATACTACAATTTCGATCCTCAAACGGGTATCATTGATCTAAAGCAATTGAGCTTCCTAAATGAGATTGTGACTCCCGGAGTAGTCCCGAACGAAGTCACGATCCAGCTTGGATGTTTTTCTGAGGTCGCGGTATGTTTATAAACGAGCTTTCTCAGAGAATTAAAGCTTGGCGTGGAGATTCTTCGACGTTTGTTGAAGTGCCTCTTTCCAAGCGCTCTATTTCTCGTACCGAAGCTTATAAGCAAATTTTCCGTTTAGCGGCTTTGGTAAAACCAAATGCGATAAGTGGAAAAACGACTGTAGGCTTTTGTTTTGAAGATCCAGTTAATTGGATTCTAGCCACCATTGCCGCTCAGGTGGCTGGAGCGATTGCAGTTCCGATTCCAAGAGAATTTACTGAATCGCAAATTTCGTCTTTTATTCCGCATCTTGATCTCGTTTTCACGGACTCACATAGAGCTGCTGTAAAATTCAGTTCTCTTTTAGGAAAGGCCTCAAAGATCGAAGTAAAGGAATTTAACGGGCTGGTTTTGCACCTGATAACAGGTGAAGCTACGCAGAGCTCGCGACTTTCCTTGCCTTCAAGTGCAGTAGGAGTAATCCACACTTCAGGCAGTACCGACAATCCGAAGGGAGTCGTGATTAGCGAAGATGGTTTGTGGAGTGTTTTACTCTCGATGACCGAAAGGCTCGCTCCGATTGGAAATGTCCGCTACGCATCGGTTCTCCCGATGTCGCTACTTTTGGAACAGATTCTAGGAATTTACATTCCCTTATTCAGCGGAGGTAAGGTCGCGGTACTACCTTCCACGATACCTTGTTACACGGGCACTCAACCAGACTTGGAACCATATCTTGCTACAATCAAGGAGAGCCGCGCTAATTTTTCAATGGTTCCGCCATCCTTTCTTGCAGAGCTAACAAATCGATCCGCAGCAAGCACTTTGTCTCCGCGAGACCAGCTCGGAAACAAGCTTCAGGTTCTCGCAACGGGCGGCGCGCCGATTGAATACTCTACGCTACAATTCTTGCATGAGAGCGGTCTTGAGGTTTTCCAAGGATATGGTCTAAGCGAAAACACTTCGGTTGTTGCTTGGACCTATCCAGGCCCGAATGCCATCGGCTCTGTGGGAAGACCACTTAAGCACAATGAAGTGCGGATCAATGACGGCCAAATTGAAGTGAGAGGTGGTTCTGTGTTTCTTGGGTATGTTTCGCGCGGCGAATTTTCTTTGAAGGACGAGCCGTGGCTGAAAACTGGCGACAATGGTTTTTTTGATGACGAAGGTTGTCTTCATATCACTGGACGGGACAGCAATCTCATTGTTTTGTCCTCTGGCAGAAACGTCTCTCCCGAATGGGTGGAAGGAAAATTCAAGTCGATTCCCAGTATAAAGGAAATTCTCTTGATTGGACATGGACGCCCCTTCCTCTCCGCACTCGTCCTCGTGAATAAAGGATTTGAATGTAGCGAAGCACTTAGAGCTGTTCGACGATGTGCAGACGAAATCGAGAGTGACCTGCCGGAGTTTTCAAGGGTCCAGGCTTTTCGTACTCTTCCTTTTGAAAATAGTTATTACTCAGTTTCGGGAAGAGTGCTTAGAAAGCAAGTCATAGAAAAGCACAAAGACGTTATAGATGAAATTTATTCGAGTATAAAAGGATGAGGAGATAAAATTATGAAGAACTACGTTTTGATTACGCCCAGGTTTTCTGATTTCAACGGCCAAGCCATTCTGAAAGCGTCGATTCATCTCGACTTGGCTTGTGAAGCCCAACTCGCGCAGATGGCTCCTCGTTACGATCTTCCTCTCTCGCGATTTACCTCGCAAGGACTCCGCTGGCATATCGCAGATTTCAATATCCGTTACGATAAAGTGATTCGAGGTCTCAATCCTTTAAAAATCGAAGCTGATGTTGTTGGACTTTCTTCCAATGCAATGCTTGTTGAGTTCGGTTTCTTCAATGAAGAACAAACTGAGAAATTCGCCTATGGAACGATTCGCTTCGACCTCGTAGATTCCAAGGATCAACCAGTGGATCTTCCGGCTGATGTTGTTAAGTCTTTGCTCAAGAATGGCAAGGTAAAATGAAATTTCTTACCTGCCTCGTGGTCTTTTTATCTTCGGTAACGGCTTTTGCCAGTTCGCTCGATGAGTCGATCAAATCCGTTGAACTTTCTCCGGGCTTGAATTTCTCGTCTGCTGAATCCAAAAGTTTTCCGACCCTGACGGCGGCGCAGGCGTTTGCAAATTCAAACAACCTCAACGAAGTGACTCTGCGGATTAACTTGGACATGAAGTCGTCCAAGTGTAGCTTGAGCTATCCGGCGCTATCCTTCGGTTTCATATATGACCAGGACAGGGCACTTCTGAATGGGCAACTTATTGGGTCTACGGGAAACCCAGGTCTGTCGAAGCGGAGATTGTCTCTCATTCCGCGCGTCTATCCGCTTCCGAAACAAGTGCTAAAGTGCCCAGGATTGA
>JBFWYS010000096.1:0-10045 GCA_050186175.1 Pseudobdellovibrionaceae bacterium | reverse complement strand
TTTTCCTTTTTAAATTCAATGATTCTTCGATGATTCATTTCAAGGGAACTTTTTTCTAACTGATTTTCAGCGACAGCCTTCATAATGGCATCAATAGCTGCAGGTGGCGAATCCGGCTCGTTGCAAGAAAGAAGTAAATCCGAGCCAGCTTGCAAGGCGCGCACTGGAATAAGATCACGATCAAAATGGTTTGCGAGAGCTTTCATATCAAGGTCGTCTGTTATAATGAAACCACGGTAGCGCAACTCATTGCGTGCAATTTGTTTAATGAAAATTTCTGAGAGAGTCGCTGGCCAGTCAGGGTCTATATTTGGAAAACGAATGTGCGCTGTCATAACCATATCAAGGCGGGCGCGAAAAACTTTTTTAAATGGCGAGAGTTCGATTTGCTCAAGTCGATCCATATCCGCATTTTCGACTGGCAAATCGAGATGGCTATCAATCATCGTATTTCCGTGGCCTGGAAAATGTTTAGCACACGGAATTACCTCGGATTTTATATAGCCACGGACGAGAGCCGAAGCGAGCTTTCCGACTTTTTCGGGGTCATCACTTAGTGAACGATCGCCAATAACTGGATTGCTTTTATTGGTGAGAACATCTACGCAAGGGGCGAAGTCCAAATTAATTCCGACGGCTTTTAATTCGCGACCCATTGAATATGCAAAATGAAACGCCAGCGTTGAAGAATCCAGATCTCCAATTTTTTGTAACGGAGGCCATTGCGTGAACGGAGCTTTTAATCTTGCAACTCGGCCACCCTCCATATCAATGCCGATAAAAAGGGGAACTTTGTCGGCCATCAAATGGCGAAGAGCTTGAATTTCTTTGCAGAGGCTCGCAACCTGTTCTGGTCCGCCTGTAACATTTCGGGCGAACAGAACAATACCGCCAATATTGTATTCAACAATAAAGTCTTTTTCTTCCTTTGTTAAAGAGGTTCCGGCGACGCCCATAAAAAGATGTTGGCCAACGATTTTCTTCATTCTTTTATAATTCGATCATGATGCCTTTGAGATGGCAATTGCCTATTGGCCTTCTTCTGTCTTTTGGATTGGCGCCTTAGATTTTAAAATTAAACCTTTGCCACCAGGCACCCCTTGAATTTTTCCGGAGGGGACGATCGTTTTGACCTGCGCAGCAGCTTTAGAGACGGCATTCTCCTGACCTGTAGGTACTGAGCCGAAAAGAAGTTTCAGACTGCTTGTGTTAAGCGAAAAATTTCCGACAGCGGTTTTCTGGTCCGCTACCAATTCAGTAGAAATGGATTGGGCTGGAGAGAGTGTGGCGAGAACCTCCCCCTTCTCTGTAGCATAACTAATAAATTTTGCTTCTTTGAACTCATTGAGGATTTTGAAAACAGGAATCCCCTGTATCTCCTCTTTTGATTCAACGACAACCAGACCTTTGTAGAGTTTGCCGTCTTCTTCGGCGATGGCGCTATAAGGAAGTTTTTTTCCAGTTGTCATCCCATCGGGCTCGGCGAGTAAGTAGTAGGCCAAAAATGAGCTTAAGAACTTCTGCTTTTCATCTTTGTCTTTATCTTTTTTTAAATCGAGAATGATTGATTGGACCTTCTTTCCGCCTTCGGTCACTTTCGCTGTCATGACACCTTTTTTAAAAGTAGCGTTAATGACTTTTGTAAGTCCGCCACTAATAGAATTGTATTGATAGGAAATCGGGTCGAATTTGTCTGTGGAAACTGCTTTGAGACTTTCGCTGATACTTCCTGCGACTTCATTGGTTTTAAGAAAATAAATCGAAATAAACTGTTTTTTTTGAACATCATATTCGTAGCGGTTCACATAATATCCAACGTGAACTCCGCTGAGGAGAACTTTTGAGTAGCCTTCAAAAAGAATTTTCGCGTTTGCGTTTGAAAAACTGATGAGTGTAAATGCAAATAAAAAGAAATACCGGCATCTGACCATTGTCCATCTCCTAGTCGTCATTTTAGTGTCGCCCTAGGACCAGAGTGAGTCAAAGACAATTGCCGATAAGACCAGTCGAGAAGACAATAGAAGAACAGTATGTGGAACCATCGCTCCCTGTCGAATCAACGAGGTCAAGTCGCAATTTTTATTGCATTGATGTTCAATGTTCTTTTTATTTTTTTTGCGATGGTGATTAACGTTGGAATGCTTGTTCACCATAAAATAAATTTACAAAACTCAGTGGACTTGTCTGCATACTATGGAGCGGCCAAACAAGCGGATATGTTAAATGGGATCGCGCACATCAATTATCAAATTAGACAAAGTTGGAAACTGCTTGCATGGCGATATCGAATTTTAGGAACCCTCAGTTATCCAAATCATCCTGGAAATTCAGGCGGTTCGACTTCGGATGATCCGTTTTTTCCTAATGGAAACAATATGACGGATCCTGTTTTTTGCGCTGTAGGATTCAATCCGTGGCGGTTGGATCCAGCTATGGCGAACTCACTAAAAAATGAAGATGCTTGTCAGCGGGTCGACCGGGTTCCCGTTCCGACAATCGCAATTCCGCAAGTGATCGCAGGATTTATTAGTTTCAATACAATTATCCGAGAAAAGGCCATCGAGCTCCAGGCGCTCGCAGCTAATCGTGGAAGATTTTTAGGAATGGCGAGCTGGTTCACGCTTGCGAGATACTTTTATGCTTATAGGCAGGATCAGGCCAACCGAAAAAAAGTGATGTATGCGCTTGCAAAAAGCATGAGTGAGTCCACCGAAGATTTTAAAGATGCGGATAACGACAGTGTCAAAGCTGGAATGGAAAAAACTCTTCATAAAAATTTAACTCCTGAAAATAGCGCTGAACTGACTGATTTCAAAATCTATAATTCACTCGGCCATCCTGATTGTAAAGGCAATCCGTCGGATACACAGCCTCCGCGATGGCTGTCTGAAATTAAAATTCAACCCACAATGTTCTACCTTGATTTTGACTGTCAAGGTTGCTTGTACGAAAAAGATGGAAACTTTATTCCGATTCCAAGAGAACTTTATTTGGAGCCAACTCACTTTGGAGATTACGCAAGTGACAGTCGATTTAAGGATCTGCTCGATAGAGTGCAACTCGATCAACCTTTTTACAGATTTGAGCACTCATCTCTCGGAGTTGAAAAAGACCCATGGTGTGCGGCTTACGTGGGAGTCACGGCTTCGACAAAACCGAGTTTGCCGTTTTCGCCAAAAGATATTGTTCTTACGGCACAAGCATTTGCAAAGCCGTTTGGTGGAAGAATTGGACCCTGGTTCGAAAAAAACTGGCCTCGCGGATCTCCGCGTTCTACGGGCGGTGGATTTATTGATCCATTGGTAGGGCCGCGAGTTGGAGATAACGGAGTCGTGCCTGATCCAGCAGATATGAGGAGGCTTCCAAATTACTCTCGGTTCCCAGGTGATCCGGTGGGATTGAACTCAAAAAAAATAATGGGTGCGGCAAAGCCTCCTCTGATTACGGAGGAAATTTATTATCGTTACTATGAAGATCTATGGAAAATTCTGGAGAACAAAACGGATAGTCCCGCGGGAGATATTTTAGCCTGGGATGCGGAATCGAATCGGGCACCTGAAGGAAAAATTCGTGAGATGGAAATCTCGGCGATGATTCCCGATATTTTTGATATTACTTACTATTCAATTGAACCTGTGTTTTATGAAAATTATTTGAATCGTTTTAAAAAAGGATTGGATCTTAAGAACACGCGTATTCGTAGTGACCTTGGTGCTCGAGAAGATATCGAGGATTTACAAAAAGTTAGCATAATGTCGCAACTTGCAGTCGCCCATTCGACGAATAAGCCGACTTTTGATTTTGAAAACTCTATGCCCTACACGGTTAAACAATGGCAAAATCTTTTAACTTCATGGTCAGGGCGGGATTTAATTAACTATGTTTTGGATCCAGGAGTTTTTGGTCGTTGCGATATTGTTGCGAAAACAGATGTGTCGACCCCAGGAAATTGTGTTTCGGGAGGGCGAACCGGTTATTCTGTAAAACTGGTTTCATATGAGACTCTCTCTGATGCAGGCAGTATGCAATTGGGTGGAACTGGCGGAGGTCAGGGACCTATTATTAATATGGCGCCGCCTCCTGACGGGTGGTGACGGTCTCATCTTGAGACAGGCTCGTTTTGCCAAAGAATCCTACAGGTTCCGCGACTTTTGGCCGATAAGATGGCATGGGAATGAAATTGATTTCGATTTTATTTGTATTGCTATCTGCATCGATTGGTTATTCTGCAAGAACTTGCGGGCCTAATGGAGCCGATCGAAAAATTTACTGTCAGAGTAAAAGTGATCCAGCTAAATGCCTTACGGAAGTTGAGCCGAACATTAACCAAGACTGCGAAAGTGCCGATCTAAGCCAGCAAGCTCCAGCACCTTCCGCAGCAGTTAATTGTCCTGCTGGTGGAGATAAAACAGCCGCGCAAACTGAATTTCCGAATGAGTTCAAAATTTTTAATGGTGAATACGATGACTGCAATAAAAAAGCGGACAGCGCAGCTATGCGCTGTAATCCATCTGAAGATAAAAATATTGAGGATACTGGAGAAATTATTGGCGGCTTGCTCGATGCAGCCGGAATGATCGGAGCAGCACAACCTTGTTCAAAATTCGGAGAGGCGATGAAATATGCCTCTGCTGCAACAGGAGCTTTCCGTGCGCAATGTTCGACGGCAAAAAAATCCTGCGATGACACCTGTAAAGAGGCTGTAAAAATGGTAAAGGCTATGTCGACTAAGTTGCCACAGGTTTGCAAGGCTAAACAGGGCGCAGAAAAATCGAAATGCGAGTGTGCAGTAGCGTGGTTTACTGAAAGAGCAACGTCTAAAAAAGAAAAAGAAGTCGCGGCTCGAGTTAAAGAGTGCGCAGGTCACCAGGCCATGTTGCAAAAATCGATGTTTAATATCAATCAATTCGCTTTAGGTTTGATGATGAGTAAACAGTGTGAGGCAATGCTTGGTGATCAAAAGAAATCGTACTGTGAACAAGAACCCAACGCACCAATCTGTAGCTTTAGCGCATCTGTTGATTGCAATGATCCAGAAACCGCGAAATCAAATCCAACATGTATCTGCGAAAAAGATCCACGCAACTCAGTTTGTACAACAGGTGTTGCAGAAAGCTCCAGTACTTTAAATCGTGCCGAAGGAGTAGAAACTCTTTCTTCTAATGACGGAATAGATGATGCTTTAAAAAATGCAAACTTCGGAAGTAGCAGTCCATTTAATCCTGACGGAGCTTATGCGGGTGCACCTGGGGACAACAAAAATTCTGGTTCTAATGTTGAAGCTTTTGGAAGAGGCGGTGGTGGCGGAGGACTCGGCGGTGGTGGTGCAAGTCCACAAGCTTCTACTGGAGGCCGCGGTGGCGGTGGTGGCAGCAGAATCAACACCGACATCTTAGGTGGTGGTGGTGGCGGAAATAGTGGCGGTTCCGGATTCTCCTGGGGACGAAAAGCTTCTGCATCTGCAGACTCTGAGCGAGATAGTCGAAGCGGCAAGAGCGGTTTTAACTATGCTAAATTTTTACCTGGTAAAAGAGCGCCGAGTGATTCGGATGGACTTACTGGCCGAGCCGGTCCTTCTAACTGGGAAAAAGTGCAAATTCGTTACAATGCGAATCGCCGAAGTTTATTGCCAGAATAATTGTGCGAGGAGGAATTATGAAAACCATTTGTCTGTTCACTACAATTTTGATGGTTTCGCAATTAAGCTCTCAGCATGTACTTGCTGCTGGAAAAGAAACTCGTCCAACGGGATCGACATCTACAAATCGGCAAACATCAAATAATCAAACTATAACTACAAGTACCGGTGCAACTGATGGAATGCGCGGAAGCGCATCTCTATCTCCGACAATTAAAGACGGCGCAAGCAATGCGGCCAAAGAGCAAGGCGGTGGTTCTGGAGCTAATGCCGCAATGGGAGCGGGGTTGATGGCAGCCGGTGCGGCTATGATGATAAATGAAACCACAAGACCTGTCGGAATGATGATGATGATGATGGGTGCGCAAGCCCTGATGCAAGCAGGGAACCAATCTGGGACTCAAAAATCAAATGCTGATACAGCAAACAAAATGTCATATAATCCTTCGTCGTCGAGTAGTGGGGGTTTGAGTGACCCAACGACTGGGGTAGACCCGAAAGATCCATTTGGAAATCCTGCGAGTCTCACTCGGACTTCTAGTTACAAACAAGCGATGGCTAACTTAAAAAAAGCAGAAGCTTTGGGTTTAAAAATTGATCCAAAAGCGGGGACTGCAACTCTTCCAAACGGAAAAACGGTTCCTTTAACTAGCGCAGGGATGGCAAGCTCCGGCCTTGGCTCCTCCGCTTTTCAGGCTGCTAAAAGGGAGGCTGATAAGCTCAGTGAAAAAGCTTTCGCAGATATGAAAAAGTCTCTTGTTTCCTCAATGGGTGAGGACGGTGGCGGGGGGGGCGGATTTGGATCAAGCAGTTCAAGCTCATCCTCTGAAGAGGAAAGTGATGCTGCTTTAGGCGTGAATGCGGAATCAAATAGCTTAGCAGATCGCGGTGCCGCCTCAGTTGCGGGACTTACAAAAGATTTTAACGGTGAGCCAATTGGGGTTGCCGGTGATAGTATCTTCGATATGATCGCAAGACGGTATCAGAGAAAAGATAAGCAAGACTTTTTTATCCAAGATGTTACCACTTCTGCAAAGTAATCTTTAAAGTTGAGATGAATCCACGATAATCTGATTTTTTATCTCTTTTTTTGAAGAAAAGGACATTCCATTGGCTATGATGCAGTTTTCAAGAACAGATCCACTTGGAATTTCGCAATTTCTTCCCAAGACAACAAAACCTTTTGTCGAAGATCCAACGGGCAGTTTTTCTGCGAGCACTATAGCCTCATTGGTCTTAAAGAGTTGCATTTCTGGAGCATAACGAGACCACATTGAGTAAATAAAATTCTTCAGAGGTGCAGAATTGCTTTTTAGACAAGCCTCAGTTGCGCTTAAAAAGTCCTGACTGTTTCCAGTTTCAAACCAATCACATTCCGTTTTAAATGCAATAACTTTTTCACCGTCATTCATGGCGTGAGTCAGGCAATCATAAAAAATATTAGAAACTTGTCCTTGAGGAATGTATTTAAAAACTCTGTCAGAAAGGATCATGGGTCCGATAAAGTGCCAACCTTTGAGATGACTTTTGCCTGGATTTATTTTTGAGAACATGTCTACTTCGTAGTTCGATTGTGCCCAAACTCCACCGAATTCTTTTCCAACGCCGGGATGATCTTTAACCATCAAAGTTGCAATGGCACCTGACTTTTGATGCTGACCACGCATTTTTATTAAAAAATCGATGTCGTGAGGAAAGATGACTTCGTCTGCATTCATAACAAAAAAATCGCCGCTTCCCGCAAGATGATTTCGCGCTTCTCCGATTCCACCACCGCTCCCCATCAAGCTCTTTTCGTCAGAAAAATTAAGACCTTGAAATTTCGATCGCTGACTTTCGAAAGTAGAGCGAATCACAGACGACAAATGATAGGTGTTCACAACAAAGTCTTTAATTCCTATAGAAAGTAAAAGCTCGGTTGAGTAGTAGGCGAGTGGAATATTGAGAAATGGGAGAGCGGGTTTAGGAACGAACTCCGTGAGGGGCCTCAGTCTCTGGCCTTCACCCGCTGCCAGCAACATTGCCTTCATAGGGACTCGTATTTTCTCTCGAGAGCTCCGCTATCAATGATTGCGTCGTGCAAAATTCTATACTCTGGAAACTCAGCTAAACTTTTAAGAACGAGTTTCAGGGTATGAGAAATATATTTCAAATATCGAGTGTCTTTTCTCAACATATAAAAACTCGAGAAGCTTCCGCAGGCCTTAAAACATCTTTGAATCGTTTGTAGCTCGTAAATTCGGTCAAAATGGGATCGGGAGAAGTTCTTCGGGAGATAAGCTTTTGCTTGATCAAGATAATAATCCAAAAGTTTGTTAGAAACAGCATCGTTAAGTGTGACATAAGAGTCGCGAAGAAGACTGACGAGATCATATTGAATAGGACCCATGCGAGCATCTTGAAAATCGATAACTCGCACCTTGTCGAATTTGATCATAACATTTCTTGAATGATAATCACGATGAGCAATTGTTTTGGGTTCTTGATGAAGGCGTTCTGCGATTTGTGCGAGGGTGTTTTGAAGATTCGCTTTGAGCGTACCTTCAATTTTAAATTGGCAAACGCCCTCTAAGAGATGTTCGCGAGCGTAATTGAGTTCCCACAGAAGCTTTTCGGCATCGAACTCGACTTTAAAAGCGGTGCAATCTGTTTTGTCCAAAGACGCGGGATAGTGAATTTTCACGAGCTCATCG
The DNA here is from genome assembly GCA_050186175.1 of Pseudobdellovibrionaceae bacterium. Classification (GTDB taxonomy): domain Bacteria; phylum Bdellovibrionota; class Bdellovibrionia; order Bdellovibrionales; family Bdellovibrionaceae; genus JBFWYS01. The sequence goes on along the minus strand of JBFWYS010000096.1, from coordinate 1,714 downwards.
ACCGTCTTTTTATAAAAATCCAGAGAGAGATCTTGGCTTTGATTTTCCCAAAATTTTCTTTCTAAAGTGAGGTCGCCAAGATCTTCTAATAAAACGAGGCCTTCTTTAGGGGAAAGAGCCACAACCTCTGGAACTTCAATTTTGTGTTTGGCAAAGTGATTGAGGACAGAAAGAAATGGATAGGCTTTTGGATCAAAAGGTTCCCAACGCATGAGAACCCAAGACTGGTTGTCTTTTACAACCCGATAATATTTTCGAGATGAGGCATCGCCGGCAAGCTGATAAAGATTGTAAGTGTCCTCACCAAAATGGCTGCCTAAAAAACTCTTATGAAAATCTTCTTTGTGTTCAATCTGTGGTCCCATTTAATAATGGTTACAGACGAGAGGCGGCTTGGCAAACCTCAATTCACAGGATTAAAGTCCGGCGTACTTTTTTCGACAGTTAAAAGCATATCGAGGGTTTGCTCGAGTTGAATTGAATCAACTGGTAAACGGTCTGCATCGATAGTCGCAAAAATTTCCAGGTCTTCACATGCTGATTCTTTATTAATGATTACAAAGAATGGTGAGCCTTCCTCAAAACGAAGTTCAGTCATCCATTGAAGGAGAAGATTTTTTTCTCTTTGCGGAAGCGGCCCCCAATTTTCGATGATCAACGTTACGCGGCCCAAGGACTTTAAGTCTTGAGCCAAAGAGATACCGGCTTTGACATCTTGCCAGCGCATTTGGGCCCATGTTTGGGCAAGCTCATGAAAGACGGCTGCTAATTTAGCTGGTGAGATCGAGGGTCTATTAAAAACATAAACCTTTTCGGAAAGCTCTTTTGGTTGTTTCGATTCACGAATTTGGACATTTGGTGTGAGACGAATAAATTCGTCGTCGATATAATTATTCTCGAAAGGTAAAATCGTAGCAGAAGGTTCCACTACAGTTACCTTTGTATTTGCTTCTCTCACATCTGCCGACATCTTTTGAGAGGTTCGGCCAAGATAAATTCCAGCGAGATCGGAAATTTCTCTTTTTTGCTTGTCATTGAGATCAAATCCATCACGAATAATAACGGTCACGTAAAAGCCCTCAGACAATTCCACGGGTAAAGTAAGATCTCGTTTCATAATTCCAAAAGAACCGCTCGATACGGGAGAAACAGAAGTCAGGAATCGCACCTGGCTTTCCTTTCCATATTTAGCTTTTATCACTTCTTGCAGCTTATTCACGTTCGACTTTCCTTCCGTCACACACCTTAATATGAAGGGTTAGCAAGAGGCCTATGATAAGAGTCCTGTCGCTCAGACACGGTGACGATACTAAACAGTTAAGGCAAGCCGTGTGCCGAATTTAGTTGGGAGTCCAAACCGTGATTGTGGATATGAATTTGAACCGAAAATCGCGGACTTATTGCTCTGTGAAATTAAGATCTGTCAAAAAAGTGAACGGAAAAACACCGCATTTTTGCTGTTGAAAAAGTGATCGGCTCTGCAAGTAATACATTGCTTATATTGGTTCTGAGCGGCCACCGCGACCATCCATCTTCCGAAATCTAGCAAAAGGCCCGCCGTCGAAAATTGTAGCAATTCCGCGGCTAACGCGCGGCTGCTACCATTTTCGACGGCGGGCCTTTTAGAGAATTGGGTTTGAAAATAGAAGACCCCTCTTTTTTTAGAAGAGGAGTCTATTATTTTTGTTTTTGATTACTAATTATGAAGTTCTTG
>JBFWYS010000095.1:0-10068 GCA_050186175.1 Pseudobdellovibrionaceae bacterium | reverse complement strand
TTAATTTTTTTCGGTGCCAGGCCCTGCTTGGTTGTGCAACCGCATAAAATTACTGACACTGCTTAAGAGTCACAGTTGAATCATCCGTTCCGTCATTTAATGTGGCTTCTCCGCAAGTTGATGTAAAAGTGAGAGTCGTTGATTTTGTTATACTTCCTGTGAGGACCGAGGAAATTGATCCGGAAGTCGGGTAACAGCACGCGGAATCTCCCCATACGACACTCGTAAAAGTGTTAACGGCTTTGTACTCCAAAATCTCATGCCATACTGTAGAGGTTCCGCTCAGGGTTCGATCACCTCCGCCACGAGTTCCTTTAGCGGTGAGATCCGCCTGGGCGATATGCTCAAACCATGTCAATCCTCGGCGACCTTTCATTGTTGTGTGAATCCCATTAACAACGACATTCAAACAAGGTGTCGGATTTCCACCAATTCCATCTCCGCAGGTTTGGCCATTCGAAGTGCCGGTTTCAATTCTTGAGATAACGGTTCCTGTAGATGCATCCGGAAATGTATCTCCATCCCATGCTGTTCCTGGATCATTTGTCGACGTAATCGTGGCTCCCGCAAGAGCGCCACTACCAATTGTTAATTTTCTTGGAATATCCGAACTAATTGTGCGAGTCAGAACAGAAGTGCTTCCTGTCATTTGACAGGCGGCCGCACCAAATCCTGCATAACTTTCTACAATGACTCCTGTTAAAACATCTCCTCGGACAGTTGTACAACCATCCCAAGTAACAGTTCGAATATTATTGCTACACGCAGAGCGTGCAGTCGAAATATCACAAGCTGCGAGCGGGCCTATCGAACTCATCAGAACAGAATCGCCTTCCGCAGCGTCGAGATTACTAGACGCGTCTGTCAACGCACTCTCAACAATATTTTCAAGACTGTCGACAACTTCTTCTGCGTCGGTCTCGTCATCCTTCTTTTTCGAGCATCCGATAGCCAAACTCAAAACACAAAACACAAGAATTAATTTTTTCATCACTTTACGATCCTCCGTATGGATACATTAAAATGGTACCTCGTAATTTTTTCGAAAGTTAAGTTATTTTTCGAACTATAAATCCCGACAATATCTAGGTACCGGGCTTATAAAGCGAGTCACGCCGCGCCCTTCGGTAACAGTTCCCTTTCTGCACATCGCCACTAGTGGCTATGTGCAGAAAGGGAACTGTTACCGAGTTGGTTACCGAGTTGCTTAGCAAGGTTGGCCCGGATGAGCCTAAACTTCTTTAGAGGCGAGCAATATCAAACTTTTGTTGGGCCCTTTTCTTCGATTTTTTCGCCAAGTCCCTTTAAGAAACTTGAAACAAGAGATGTTCGTTCCTCGCCTGAGACGGGGCGGAATCCGTTGTCGTAAACTCGGTATAAGTGGCCCGAGATTTCGAGGAGAAATCGCGAAGGTGCTGAGGGTCGCAGAGTTCCATATCTTTTTCGGGCTTTTGCCCGAGACAACATCAAATGTTTTTCAGCGCGTGTGACTCCGACATAAAAGAGTCTTCTTTCTTCATCCACATCGGAACCCAACGTGCGATGAGGGATCAAATCTTCTTCGACACCCAATAAAATTACGACTGGAAATTCCAAACCTTTGCAGGCGTGCAAGGTTAAAAGCTGAACTTTATTTGGATCTTTATTATCGCTCTCGTCGACAGTGTCTCGCAACTCCATCGAGTCTAAAAACTCGCGCATGGTTTGTGTCGTTGCTCCACCACGAGCTACAAAACTATCGAGCACTCGCCCCAGAATCTCAATGCACATCCATCGTTTTTCTGCTGCCGCTGAGTTTGCGTGCGAAGAATAAACGAAATTGCGATAGCCCATTTCTGCGAAGATATTCACCATCTTGTCGCCCGCACTTTGCGTAGCCGATGGTTTCAAAATATTTTCAGGCAAATTTTTGAAAAATGTAAAAAGCTCTGCCAGAGATTCCCTGGCCTCGCCGTGAATTTCATTTACGAACGGACTTGCCGGGTCAGAAAGCGCCCGTGCCGACTCGAAAAAGCTGCGATGACTCTTAACACCTACGGACTCAATAGTCTCAATGGTTTTTCCCCCAATTCCGCGAGGTGGAATATTAATAATTCTTCGAAAAGAAACTTCATTTGGAGAAACGGCAGACCGTAAGTACGCAAGAACATCTTTAACTTCTCTTCGATCAAAGAATGCTGTTCCTCCCGTAATTGAATACGGAATTTGGGCTCTCCTCAAGGACGCCTCAATCACTCCGCCTTGCTGATTCGAACGGTATAAAATAGCGATGTCTTTATACTCAAAACCGCGTCCCACAAAATGTCGAATCTGCGAAATCGTGTTTTCAACCTCATCATCTTCCGACTCAAAAACAAAAGCTTCAGGAAGAGAACCGCGATTCGCTACATCTTCACTCGCCCCGGGACGTAAAACTTTTCCGTGGCGCTTTTTATTTTTCGAAATAATTTCGTTGGCCAATGCCAAAATCGCTGGAGTCGAACGATAGTTTCTCTCCAAACGAATCACCTTACAGCCACTAAAGTTACTCGGAAAATCCAAAATGTTACTCACACAAGCTCCGCGCCACCCGTAAATCGACTGATCGTCATCACCTACTACAGATAGGTTTTTATGCGGCTTCACTAAAAGCTCGATCAACTTCATCTGCTGTTCGTTGGTGTCTTGAAACTCATCGACCATGACTTGCGTAAACTGATTTTGAACTTTCTGAAGAACTTCAGAATTTTTTTGCAAAAGTTTGAGCGGTTTTAAGAGGAGATCCTCAAAATCTACCACTCCAAGATGTTGCAGTTTTTTTTCATACTTAGGAACTAACGTGTGAGCGAGCACTTCGTACTCATCAGATTCATTACGAATTTCTTTTCGTCCACTGGCTCGAAAATTATTTATCGTCGAGAGCAAGGTTTCTAAATCAAACTTATCTTTTCCGACGACTTTAATGTCTTTTAATAGATCACGAAGAATCGCCTGAGAATCCCCTTGATCAATAATTCCAAATTGTTTTGGAAGCCCCAGATGCGTTCCGTGTTCGCGAAGAATTCCAAGGCCAAAAGAGTGAAAGGTTCCTGCCCAAAGGCCATTTCCCATCGGTCCTACTTTTTTAGCCACACGCGATTTTAATTCTTTCGCAGCCTTATTAGTAAAAGTAAGAACACAAATTTCTTTGCTCTTGGCGATTTGCTCGGCGATCAAACGCCCTGTGCGCGACACCAATACAGTCGTCTTACCGGAACCTGCGCCCGCTAAGATGAGAAGCGGCCCTGTGTTGTGCAGGACCGCTTCTTTTTGTTCAGGATTTAAACCATCAAGCCAAACACTCATCGAACTCTAAAAACCTATACTTGGCGGTTGTGAATCAGGCTCTTCACTTCTTCTTCGAAGATCACTTCGATTTTCTCGGAGGTCGCCATCTTAATATAGCCAATTCCAAATTTAGGATGTTTTAGCGCCTGGCCTTCTTTAAAAATATTTTTCATCGAATAGGCCGCTGTATTTTCGAGTTTGCCCTGGTCTCTTAACTGTTGAAACTCAACAGAGTGAGCCGACTTACGGGCTGCCTCAGCACGAGCAGACGCCGCCACTCCACGAGGTGTTTTTACTTTAGCTCCGCCAACGGTTTTCTTCTTTGCGGCGGCTAGCGTGAAAGTTTTTTTACTCTTACAAACCTCGCACTCAATTTTTGCAGCCTTCTCACTTGTGTGAGCCAGTACTTTGTGAAAACGATCCACATCGCACTTCTTACAGAATACAAAAATGTTTTTGGCTACTGCCGGTAATGTCGTGAGTTCTTCACTCATAAAACTTCCTTCCTATCCGTTCACTTTGGAACATATATATCTAACTTATCGTTCAAACTCTTTTTCGCAATATCACTCGCACTTAAAAAATAAGCGTTCTCACCTTTTTGAATTTTCGAATGAAGTTCAATCATGCTCTTGTCATCCAAAGGATCGAGCTGAAAACCCGCCTTTTCGTATCTCTCTAAAAATCCAAGGTCTTCTTCTTTTGTAAAAAACTTTTCCCAAGCTCCCGTATCTACTTTCGCACGATAGGTTAAAGTGCGGGCATGAGAATGCACAGGCGTGTAAGCCGTCATCACCTCAAGGGCCCCGTAGTTAGTATGCAACTTAATTGCCGGACTTCCCCACTGGGTAATTCCACAGCAGGTTTCGACATTGGCGTACCAAAGACCAAAGGCTTTCGACAAAAAACCAATTCCATACAAACGATCTTTTTCTGGCAACAGAGAATTAACCGAGCACAGATTATGAGCCACCCACTCGCCCCTCATAATTGTTGGAATGATGATGAAAAGAGAAAGCGGAGTCCACTCGTGTTTCGGATCAAAACGCATCACCTTTTTGACCGCCTCGGGAAGAGCCTTCGTTCGCATTGCAAATCCAGCTACAAAACCTGGCACGACTGCGCAGTCGTAAAAAACCCAACGGGGCATCGCCATGTTTGAAGGACCAAATGCTTTGGCTTCCATAAAATAAATTTGCTCGGCAAATTCGAGTTCATTTAAGTCGAGAGGATTTTTGTAAACTGGAGCATACTTGAACCAATCCAAGCGATGCTTTTTGCCTGGGTGAGCAATTTTATTCGACTCCCTTACATACACGTAAGGGCGAATATCCTCATTGTTCAACCATGGAGCCCACTTGGCAGGATCAACAGAATTCACTCTTAAAGCCCCCTATTTGCTCAAAGGTCCGACCATTGTTTCAGGTCGTACCGTTTTATCAAAAGTCGCGGCATCAATCGTTCCTGATTTGAGCGCCTCTTCTCTTAATGTTGTTCCATTCGCCCAAGCTGCTTTTGCGATTTTGGCCGCATTATCGTAACCAATCACTGGATTAAGAGCGGTGACCAACATCAAAGAATTTTCTAAATGTTTTTGAATCTGCTGCTTGTTGGCCTCGATCCCATCTACACAGTGTTCAGCAAAACTTTCACAGGCATCTGCGATCAAGCGAATCGAGTTTAAAACGTTGAACACAATGACTGGTTTAAAAACGTTTAACTGAAAGTGACCGTTGGCTCCTCCGATAGAGGCTGCAACATCGTTCCCCATCACTTGCGCGCAGACCATGGTCATCGCTTCGCTCTGTGTTGGATTTACTTTTCCAGGCATGATTGAACTTCCCGGTTCGTTCGCAGGAAGATTGAGTTCACCAATTCCGCATCGAGGACCGCTTCCCAAAAGCCGAATGTCATTTGCGATCTTCATCAAAGATACGGCCACATTCTTTAAAGCCCCACTGACTTCAATAAGCGCATCGTGAGTAGCAAGAGCTTCAAATTTATTCTCTGCGGAAACAAACGGAATCTTTGCCTCTTGAGCAATACACTTAGCCGCTTCAACTGGAAATTTTGGATGGGTATTTAATCCTGTTCCAACAGCCGTTCCGCCAAGCGCCAATTCATGTAAGTGAGGAAGCGTGTTTTGAATGCGTTTAATTCCATGTTTCATTTGGGTAACAAAACCAGAAAACTCCTGATCAAGAGTGAGCGGAGTTGCATCCATTAAATGCGTGCGACCGATCTTTACAATCCCCTTGAATTCATTTTGTTTCTTCTCGAGAGATTCTGCGAGCCTCTTCATCATTGGCAAAAGACGATTGTGAATACGATCACCCACTGCAATGTGCATCGCCGTTGGAAAAGTATCATTTGAGCTTTGGCCCATATTTACGTGATCGTTGGGATGAACTTCTTTAGATCCCAACTTTTGACCCATCTTCTCCATCGCACGATTCGCAATGACTTCATTGGAATTCATATTTGTTTGAGTGCCACTCCCCGTTTGCCAAACAACAAGCGGAAAATGAGCGTCGAGCTTGCCGGCAATGACTTCGTCGGCCGCTTGAATAATAAATTTAGCTTTAGCTTCTGGCAAGAGCCCCAACTGCATATTGGTCATTGCCGCGGCCTTTTTTAAAACACCTAGAGCATAAATCATTTCGCGAGGAAAACGATCTCCGCCAATTTTAAAATTTTCAATCGATCGCTGCGTCTGTGCTCCCCAGTATTTGTCAGCGGGAACTTTGACTTCACCCATGGTGTCTTTTTCAATACGAAAATCCATTCTTTACTCCTTCAAATCCAGGGATTTGAAATATATTAAAACTAAACTCGATGCACATCGCGAGTCGAAGCTTGATCCGTTGGGTAGATCACAAGCTCCTGAATATTCACATGCGCAGGCCTTGTTAATGTCCAAACAATCGTGTCGGCAATATCTTTAGCCTTCAGCGGAGTCATGCCTGCATAAATTTTTGCGGCTTTATCGCTATCGCCTTTAAAGCGAACTTTCGAAAACTCGGTCTCCACCATTCCAGGTTCAATGTTCGTCACACGAATTCCAGTTCCATGAACATCGAGGCGTAAGCTTTCAGAGAGTGCACGAACTGCAAATTTTGTAGCACAATAAACGCCGCCGCCTGGGTAGACGTATCTTCCAGCAACGGATCCCATATTTACAATATGCCCTGATTTTTTCTTCAACATGTGCGGAAGCACTTGGCGCGTAAGATACAGAAGGCCTTTGATGTTGGTGTCAATCATCGTGTCCCAGTCTTCGAGTTTGGCTTCATTCAATTTTTCGGTTCCAAGTGCGAGTCCCGCGTTGTTCACGAGAACATCTAATTTTTCTAAGTAGCCCGCGTAGGACTCGGCGAATTTTAAAACCTGATTTTTTTGAGTGAGATCAAAGGCGGCAGTCACAACTTCGACTGCGTATTTTTCAAGGCGCTTTTTAACCGCTCCGAGCTGTTCTTCGCGACGACCGGTTAAAATTAAATTAACTTTGCCCTCAGCTAATTTCTCGGCTGTCGCTTCACCAATTCCGGCGGTTGCCCCTGTAATGAGTGCCCATTTAATCAACACGAATCCCCTTTTTTGCAGAACCCTATGAGATTAGAAGGCAAAGCCCCGAATGACTACTCAAAAAGATGAGTCATGCCCCTTGTCAACGTTTTGAAACTGGACCAAAAATCACGAATCACTATGAATGAAATTGCGAGTGTTTTGAGAATGGCGCTATAGTACAAAATTGAATTTGGAGGCCCTATGGCAGAAAAACGCTATTGGTTGATGAAATCTGAACCTGAAGTGTTCTCAATTGACGATCTTCAGAAGAAAAAAACCGCATTATGGGACAGCGTGCGCAATTACCAGGCGCGCAATTTCATGATGAATGACATGAAAAAAGGCGATTTGATTCTGTTCTACCACTCCAGCACAGAACCCCCAGGGATTGCAGGGATTGCAAAAGTCGCCGGTCCCGCCGAGGCCGACCCTACACAATTTGATAAAAAGTCTGAGTATTATGATCCTAAGTCTAAAAAAGAAGATCCTACTTGGAAGTGTGTTCCGGTTGAATTTGTCGAAAAGTTTTCGAAATTTGTTCCGCTGGAAGATATTCGGGGGAATAAGAAATTGGCGACGATGCTGGTGATTAAACGGGGGATGAGGCTGTCTATACAGCCGGTGACGGCAGCAGAGTTTGAGACCGTGCTAAAAATGGCGAAGTAAATTTAGATATCTGATATCTGGCTTTGGTATCTAGTATCCAGTATCTGGTATCCGTTATTGGCATCTAAAGTTTACTGATTCACCTTCCAGATATTGATCCTAGCTTAAATCCAAGATATCCAGTCTCGATGCCAATGAACCTACCGACTCTAAGCAAAAAACCTCCGCGTCCCCGGGTGCTTTTAGCGCCCATGGAAGGCGTCGTAGATTGGGTTTTGCGAGACACCCTCACTCGCATGGGCGGCCTTGATCAATGTGTGACGGAGTTTATGAGAGTCACGAACATGCTTCTTCCGGCTCATCTTTTTTATGACCTTGCTCCCGAGCTTAATACCAATTCTAAAACGGCTGCTGGCACTCCAGTTTTTTATCAACTTCTTGGGGGGCAACCCGAACCGCTCGCACAAAACGCCGTTCGCGCTGTTGAACTCGGAGCTTGTGGAATCGATCTGAACTTTGGTTGCCCCGCTAAAACCGTCAATCGTCACGATGGTGGCGCGACCCTTCTTCAATACCCAGATCGTCTTTTTGATATCGTAAGCGCCGTTCGCAAAGCCCTTCCTGCGCATATTCCTGTAACTGCAAAAATGCGTCTCGGCTTTATGGAAGCAAATTTATATTTTGAAAATGCAAAAGCTCTTGAAGAGGCCGGTGCAACTTGGATCACAGTTCATGCCCGCACCAAAGCAGACGGCTACAAACCGCCAGCTTACTGGGAAAAGTTAGCAGAGATTCGAGAGAGCGTAAAAGTTCCGGTGATTGGAAACGGAGAAGTTTGGACTCTCACCGATTACATTCGCATTCGAGAAATCAGTGGCTGCCAAGATATTATGATCGGTCGCGCGTGCCTCGCGAATCCATTCTTATTTCAGGAAATCAAAGCGTATCTTGATGGAAAAGAGAGTCTGAAATCCTCGCCAGCTAAAGCACTTGCTCTAGTTCCACCCTTCTTTGCAGCATCCGAAAAATATCGCCATTCCAAGTACGCCGTTCAAAGATCTAAACAATGGATCAAGCAGCTCTCATTATTTCATCCTGAGCTAGAGCAAATATTCAATTCGCTCAAAATTTTAATTGAGCCCGAAGAATTTCGTAGAGCACTTACTCTTGCCGCAGAGAATTTTTCTCCTACAGAAATAAATTATTCTTCCCTCGTCGAAGTAAACTCTCTATAAGAAGCTCAATCAAATTTTCTGATTCCATTTTTTGGTGAAGGAGTTTTATGAAAAAATTAATTTTATTGTTTGCTGTGACCTTTTCTGCGATCCCCGCATGGTCCGCTCTTGATTGCAAAGGCGAACAAGGCACAAGCTCTTATCACGTTCAGAGTTTGCCCTCTCGAGAAGGGCAGCCAGAAGTTCGCTTTCAACTTTCGCAAACAGCGAAAGCTCAGGAGAGCGCACAGGTTTCGGCACGCGAGATTGAGTTTACGACCTATAAAGGCATCAGCGCGATGGGAGTTCAAAATCTTCACGGATACGCCACGGCTGTCGTTGCCGAGGGAGAAAAGCCGGTTTATCTAGGCAACGTTTACTTAGGAATTCAAAGATCTGAATCCGAAGTCGCACTCCATGTGTATGCTGTTTTGTTTCCACAGTTTGCAGTTCCAGAAGTTATTAGCCTTCGCACTCTTTGCACCGAAACAGCTGAGTAGTTTTTTAAGACGGGTTGGATAGAACTAGTCGATCGCGATCATCAATGAATTGATGATCGCGTGGGAATCCGGTGACTAGGGGTTTTGTTCGCCTTATTTATATAACTCGCTACGAGACAATGAATTAAATTCTGCTTTCACCACTTTACCGTTTTTGACTTCAATGGCATCAAAGCGGACATATCCTTTAAAGTTAGTTCGGATAGCTGCATACTCACATCCAATTTGTAGTTTGTCGCTCTCACCAGCAGAAGCAACATCGAAAACTTGGCAAAGAGAAATGGAGCCTTCATCACCCACAAGTGTCGGCAGGACGTCGCCTAGTGTTTGCCAAGCGAGCTGCTTTTCTTCTACGGTTACAATGCGGGAATTACCTGCGGAGGCTAGTTGAGATAGAATTAATGTGGATACAAGCATCAGAAATTTCATTTGAATTTTCCTTTATGTCTAACAGTTGGGCAAGTGACGGCATTTGGCATCTAAGGTTACGCTTTCATCTACTTAAAATGTTCGACCGCTTGCAAAAGGAACTTATTGCAATGATTCGGCCAAAAATGCGACGATGATTCGGGTGCGAATAAAAAGGGAACGTTTTTAAAACGACTGATGGTCGGGAGCTCGCTGACCTCACGTAAAAAGCACATACATAATTTACGAATAAAAAGTCTTTTCAATTTATTCATGACTCCACATATAGCCACTTGACAAGGGTTTTTCTAAAAAAATTAAACTCATCCAACGTATCTAAAATGCATCCAACAACTCATTGTAAATCTCCTAATCGCGTCTACAGAGCGAGCTCTTCTTGAAAAGTGGAGTGGCCAAGCCTCATTTTTGAAAACGAATGACCGCGCAATTATCGCTCGGATTTCCGG
>JBFWYS010000094.1:0-10098 GCA_050186175.1 Pseudobdellovibrionaceae bacterium | reverse complement strand
TAATATCGAACCCTCAGTTACTGCTGAGTGCTCGAATCCAGAAGACCAACTTCGCGACAATGCATCTATTGCGCAATATACGAATTACGCTGTTCAAAACTTACACACCCCGTTTCGCAACCCCAATCCAGATATAAAACCGACAGAAGTGAAGTCAATCGAGATCGTTTTCGAATCAGGCTTCAGACCTCAACTTACCGAGAGCGATTCAAAAGAGCCAGGTACTTACAAAATTTATCTAAGTTATCCGAAAAATGATACCCGCGTTTGGTGGCAACTAGGTCATGAATTAGGTCATCTAATTAATCCCACTGCTATTCATCCATTTGCAGAGGGATTTGCTTCAGCGTTTGGATTTCAAATCACAAAAAAATGTGGAGTTCCTAACGAAAAATGGCTTGGTTTTATACGAGAACAAACTCCAACTACGTACGGAGCTACTTACAGATTGTTTAAAGATGTCGCCGACGTCGTCGACCCTCGTATTTTGGTGAGGTTTTTTACAGAGCCCGAGTTTCAAAACTTGCATGGCGCCCTCGACATGAACCTGTGGCTCAATGCTGAATCAAATTTTACAACCGCAAAACGACGACAAGTTTTCAACATTTTAGATTGGCGATATAAAGCCGTTTATTCTCTTCGTGAAGAATATTCTTTTAATGGTCAAGAATTCAAGTTTGAACCTATCAAAAACAACGATACCAACCAAACACTAGAGTTTAGATAATCCCCACGAAATCTCACCACTTACTGTCTACCCCTTTTGGGAAACTGTCTAAACTTTGGACGCTCTCGCTCAATACATTTTAGTACGTGGCGTTTTCTCGTGGCACAAGTCATGAAATAGAGAGTCTTAAGGAGAAGATTCCTATGAAAAAGTTAATTGGATTTTTAACAGTGATGGCTTTGGCTTTTGGCATGATCGCTTGTGCTAAGAAAAAAAGCGGTGGTGGCGCATCACCTGGCCCGGTTCTTCCTGTCGCTCCTGTCATTCCAGTTGATGTGGGACCTGTCGCCTATATAATGCAAAGTAAACCGAGCAGCGTTCTTGGAAATCAAACTTCTTTTGCTATTGGATCTGCCTACACTGAATATCTAAAACAATTTTTAGCGACTTGCGATCGCGCTGACATTTGGAATGTCGGTGCTGCGAGCTGCATGAACTGGGCAAATGGATACAACATGATTCGCTTATCGCTTCCTACACAGACTAGTAATCAACCTCAGGTGACAGCTTTCTCGGCTCCAATTGTGAACAACCCTTACTTCGACTTTTCTTTTGGATTTGACAACGGATCTCTTCCTCAGAATCCACTTCGTACCTTTGGAACTATCAATCCTATTAATGCAAACGCTGGTTTCCAGGTTCGCACGCAAGGACCTAACTATGCTCAAGGCTACAACAAAGTCCTTATCTTAAAAGTTGATAACGGACACCTTGGTGATAGTCTCCTCAATGTGACGTTGATCCTCCGTGATGAGAATCAAAATGATACACAAATCGGCAGTGGCACAATGTACCGTTGCGCGGCCGTGTCTTGCGGTTTACCATTTTAATTGATGACACGCATAGTTCGCTGCCCTCGTTGCGGAGGGCCCGCATCTTTCGAATCTCAAAATACCTATCGCCCCTTTTGCTCGGAGCGCTGTAAACTTATTGATCTCGGAAAATGGGCTTCAGAAGACTACAAAATACCAATTGAGAACCAAACTCCCAATGACTTCGACGAAGATATACAGCAAGAACAATCTGAAACTACTCAAGAAGATAAAAACAAACACAACTAAAACGGACCTCACAGATCTGCCTGAACACTTTGCACATTGACTGTTGTCGATCGTGAACAGAATTTGAATTTGCTTACTAAACAGCGTTTTAATTTTTTCCTTGACCCAGCTAACCTGAATCGGTTGAAATTTCTTCTGTGCAAATATTTTGAACTAAAAAAACGGTCAGTTACTACAACATGACTACAACAAGGAGATCCTCATGAATAAAGCACAACTAATCGAAAAAGTTGCTACAGAGTCAAAAATGACTAAAGCAAATACTGAGCGCATGCTTGATATCTGCTTAGACACGATCAAAAAATGTGTAAAAAAAGGTGATGACGTGAAACTAGTTGGTTTCGGTACATTCACTAAATCTAAGAGAAAAGCTCGCACTGGCCGCAATCCACAAACTGGAAAAGCGATCAAAATTCCAGCTGCTTGGTATCCAAAATTCCGTCCAGGTGCTGAATTCAAAGAAAACGTAAGATAGTTCGTCTCACTTTCAGTGTGATAAACTAAACGTTTCTGTGAGAAGGCTAATTGTGAAAACAGTTGGCCTTTTTCTTTTTTACCAGTATGTTGAAAAAATAGGCAGATCTGTCGTCTAATTTCTGCTAAGGATCTAGAACGTGATTTCTTCCAATGCAAAAAAAATAAATATAGTAGCAGGACCAAACGGGAGTGGAAAAACGACTTTCGCGGAATCTTTTTTGCTCCGTTCGCAGATAAGCCCCGTTTTTTTGAATCCGGATGTGATCGCTTCAGGTATCTCTCCTGGAGATTTCGATAAGGGGTCTTTTCAGGCAGGTCGTGTTCTAATTAGAGAGGTAAAAGAGCGGATCCAGAGAGGCGAATCTTTAAGCTTTGGATCGGGACACTCAATATAAATTTGTCCGAAAGTTTCTAAAGGGCGAGATTTATGGCGAATAAAAAAATGGATGAACTCGCGTTAATGGATGCAATGATTCGACGAGAGTTTCCCAAATATCTAAAGAGGAAAGCACGAGCATTTAAAGAAAAACAAAAGGTTCTTAAAAACTTCGCGATTTTGTCGGATCAACTACTTAACGAGCAAAAAGTATCAGAATTAAAAATAGAGAATCCACCTACTCATCCTTGGCGGCCCTGTCCTGCAGGCCATTGCTGGGTTCGGTCTCACCCTCGACAAGTGAAATCCACTAGAAAAAATCCTGATGGATACACAATGGTAGATGGGCATTGCAGAATAAATCCAAAAAAAAAGGAAATTATTTTCCTAGATGAAATCGAAAAGATATCCGAATCACATTTTAGAGATTTGAAATTGCGTCCTTGTCCAATCGATCTGGGATTCAATAAAAAAACTGCCAATGGTTTGGCTTTTGATGATTTGATCGCTGGATGGACCCAATACTGGAACGATATATTTAAGCCCCAAGAACCTTTAGACCCAAATTTGGTGAAGGCTCTTATTGCTTCGGAATCTGGTTTTAATGCAAAATCTGTGATTGCAGTCTCGAAATCAAAGAAAAATATGGCGCGCGGACTTATGCAAATAACCGATCAAACCCTTAAAATTCTGAACGATGAAAAAGGTGAGTTAAAAGATCACTTTGTCAAATTGACCAAGACGCAGGTCATGAATCCCAGTGCAAATATTTATGCTGGAATCCGCTGGCTTTTTCATAAAAAGAGATTAGCTTCTGGAAAGCTGGGGCACGAAGCTTCGTGGATGGAAACAATTGCCAACTACAAATCCTATCTGAATAAAAAGATTGAAAATCCAAATGAAAAATTTAAGGGCATGGACAATATCACAAGAAATTATGGACGTTTGAAGGAATGCAAAAAATAATTTCACCTTTTATCATCATATTTCTCTTGGGATGTACAACATCGCCAAAAACATTCCTTCAAAAGAAATATCCTGAAGGAATGCTAACCCAGGATTTTGGGATTCTAAGTGAAGAAGACCTTAAGCACTATTACAACAATGGAGATCCGCATCGACTAGGCGAAAGATTTAGTAATTTTGGCTATTGGATTTGCGCGCCCATTTCTCAAGTAAATTTTAGTTGCGATGACTTCGGTAAAAATGAAGACGACGGTGAACATTATGGAGAAGCGGAAATCAAAATCAGAGCCGATATAGCTAGGTATGAATTCGGCGGGCGCCACGCCCTTCCCATTGAGGGATGCTGGGGGCGAGTTCAAGATTGGAAAAAATTAACCCGCCATCAAAGCCATGTGTGCGTCTCCGGGTATGAAGCCGGGCCGAAAATGGAAGAAAAAGTTCCTGTTTATGGATTCGTATATGATCGAATCAAAACAAAATCGGGCTGTGACGACTGGTTTGATCAAAACTGTAAAAATGATCTTGAATAGTTCAATTTTTGTCATTTTTTAGGCTGATCTTTTTCAGTTTCTCCGCCAATATATTTCCATGACTGGCTCCCCTATAAAAAAAATTGGTGTTTTCACAAGCGGCGGCGATGCTCCCGGAATGAATGCGGCAATTCGTGCTGTTGTTCGTTATGCCATTTCTAAGAACTGTGAAGTCGTCGGAATCCGTCATGGTTATCAAGGCATGATCAATGGTGAATTTGAAAAACTCTCTCTCCGCTCAGTCGCCAACATTATTCAAAGAGGCGGGACATTCTTAAAAACTGCCAGATGCCCAGATTTTCACAAACCTGAAGTGCGAAAAAAAGCAGCGGATTTGGTAAAATCTGAAAAAATCCAAGGTCTCGTTTGTATCGGTGGCGATGGATCTTTTATGGGCGCTCACTTAATAGGCAGCGAAAATCAAATTCCCGTTATTGGAGTTCCAGGTACAATTGACAATGATATCGTCGACACCGATACGACGATTGGTTTTGATACAGCAGTCAATACGGCCCTTCAAGCCATCGATCGGATTCGCGACACAGCCGCTAGTCACGATCGACTTTTTATCGTTGAAGTGATGGGGCGCGATTCAGGATTTCTCGCAATTGATGTGGGGCTCGCTGGTGGTGCTGAGGAAATTTTTATTCCTGAGACCTTGAACAATATCGATAAAGCGATTGATCACGTGAAACGCGGAATCGCAAAGGGAAAACTTTCAAGCATTCTCATCACGGCCGAAGGACAAAAACCAGGTCGCGCTTACGATCTTGCAGATGCAATTCGCAAAAAAGCCGGTTTCGAGGCCAAGGTTTGTATTCTCGGGCATATCCAAAGAGGCGGTTCACCTACCGCAGCCGATCGAATTCTCGCAAGTCGCCTAGGCGCCGCGGCTGTCAAAGCTCTCCTCGAAGGACAGTCTGATGTGATGATGGCGATTCAGGGATCAAAAGTTGTATCCGTGCCGTTTGTGAATTTACAGACTCAAAAGAAAAAACAGCCACCTCTTGAACTCATCGAACTAGCTGAGACCCTGTCAAATTAGACCTTTTCGACGCTCTTTTTCTAAGCTGTCCCGCGTCTTTTCGTGCCATCTACAAGCTCCAATTGACCCAAAATTCGCAAGTTGTTACGACTATTTGGTGCTTTTATCCAAGGAGGATATATGTTGCGTAAGTCTTTGATGACGGCCCTCTCAGTGGCTGTGGTTCTGGGTCTCGGAGCTTGTACGAAAAAAAATTCGAACGAAATTAAAATCGGTCATTACGGTTCAATGACCGGCGGAGCTGCGACTTTTGGTCAAAGCACGGACAAAGGAATCAAAATGGCGGTTGAAGAACTTAATGCCGCTGGTGGAATCAACGGAAAACAGATCAAGCTTGTCACTTTTGATACTCAATCAAAAAATGAAGAAGCTTCAACTGTTGTTACACGTTTGATCACTCAAGAAAAAGTGGTTGCGATCCTTGGAGAAGTTGCGAGCTCAAGATCTCTTGCGGCTGCGCCGATTGCCCAATCAAATAAGATTCCAATGATCTCTCCAAGTTCAACAAACCCAAAAGTAACTGAAGTGGGCGATTTTATTTTCCGCGTTTGCTTTATCGATCCTTTCCAAGGAACTGTAATGGCGAAATTCGCGACTGAAAATTTGAAAGCAAAAAAAGTAGCGATTTTGAGAGACGTTAAGTCTGACTACAGCGTGGGTCTTGCTGACTTCTTCAAAAAAGGTTTTGAAGAGCGCGGCGGAACGGTTCCTGAAGATTTGAGTTACCAAGAAGGCGATATCGACTTTAAAGCTCAGCTTACAAAAATTCGTACTCAAAACGTAGACGCGATTTTTGTTCCTGGTTACTACACAGAAGTCGGATTAATTGCGCGCCAAGCAAAACAACTTGGTATCAAAGCTCCTCTTTTAGGTGGCGACGGATGGGATTCTTCAAAGCTTTCTGAAATCGGTCAGGATGCGATCAACGGATCTTACTTCTCAAATCACTACTCTACAGACTCTTCTGATCCAGCAGTTCAGGATTTCATCACTAAGTTCAAAGCTAAATTCGGTGAAACTCCAGATGGACTTGCGGCTTTAGGTTACGACTCTGCAAAAGTTCTTTTTGAAGCCATGAAAAGAACAAAAGATTTAACTCCAGTTCAAATCCGCGACGAAATTGCAAAAACGGCTGACTTCCCTGGCGTTACTGGAAAAATCACTTTGGATGCGAATCGCAATCCAACTAAAGGTGCTGTCGTTGTAAAAGTAGACGGCGCGAATAATCGCTACGTGACAACAGTTAATCCGTAAAGGGCGCAATGAACGAATTACTCCAGCACATAATCAATGGTGTGAGCCTTGGGAGCATTTATGCTCTCATCGCTCTTGGCTACACGATGGTGTATGGGATTTTGAAAATGATCAATTTTGCCCACTCTGAAGTTTACATGGTGGGCGCATTTGCCGCTTATTACGCAGCATCTGCCTTTGGAATTCAGTCGAGCCCTGGTTTTATGTCTCTGGTGATCTTGTTGATCATTGCCATGGTTGTCTGTGCAACTCTCGGTCTTGTTATCGAGAGATTTGCGTATCGCCCTCTTCGAGGCGCACCCAAATTGAATATTTTGATTACAGCAATTGGCGTGAGCCTTTTTCTCCAATACGGAGGACAGTTGGTATTTGGACCCGATCCAAAAGTATTTCCGCAAGTAATGGAAGACTCTGTCCTTCTTCAGACAGGGGATACGCAGCTTCGAACTTTTGATGTAACTATTCTTTTTGTTTCTTTGTTTTTTATGGCCGCTCTTCACTTTATCATTCACCACACAAAAATGGGTCGCGCAATGCGAGCCGTGAGCACTTATCCAAATGTGGCTGCGATGATGGGCGTGAACGTGGATAAAGTTATTTCTTTTACTTTTATGGTGGGCTCTTCTCTTGCGGGCGTGGGCAGCGTTCTCGTAGGAATGAAATATCCTAAGATTGATCCTCTCATGGGAACTCTGATCGGCCTTAAGGCCTTTGTTGCCGCTGTTCTTGGTGGCATCGGCAATGTTCCAGGTGCTGTTCTCGGTGGAATTATTATGGGTCTCAGCGAAGAGATGGTCGTCACTTTTATTTCCTCGACTTATCGAGATGCTTTTGCTTTTGGTATTTTGATTTTGATTCTTTTGTTCAAACCCACAGGTCTTATGGGTAAAAATCAAATGGAGAAAGTCTAATGACGGATGCAAGACTCAAATCTCAAAGTTTAAAGTCTTGGCGAAATCCACTCATCAGTCTTGCAGTTATTTGTATCATCGGATTGATTTTCGATTTCTTGGATAATGCTTTTTTTCAACACATGGTTATCTACGTTTTGTTCAATATGCTTTTGTCGATGGGCTTAAATCTGGTCAATGGTTACACCGGGCAATTCAGTTTGGGGCACGCAGGATTTATGGCCGTGGGAGCATATTTTTCGGCTTGGCTCTCGACTCAGTTTCAAATTTTTCCTGAAGCTCTTGGTTTTTTAAACTTTTTTATTTACGCCATTTGCGGAGGAGCGCTTGCCGCTCTTGCAGGTTATATGGTGGGTTTACCCTCTTTGCGTTTGCGTGGTGATTATTTAGCCATCGTTACGCTCGGTTTTGCTGAGATTATTCGTGTGATCTTGTTGAATATGGATCAATTAGGCGGAGCGCGTGGAATGTACGGAATTCCAGGTTATGCCTCGATTTCTCTTTTTGGTGATGTCTCTATTTCTCCATTTATGAATGGTTTTTTACAGGGAGCAATTTGGGTTTTGATTTGTTTCTTTGTCATTTGGCGTTTGATTAAATCAAGTCATGGCCGCAGCTTTATTTCGGTTCGCGAAGACGAAATCGCCGCGCAAGCTATGGGTATTGATACAACCAAAACTAAAGTTCGGGCTTTTGTCATATCAAGTTTCTTTGCGGGAACTGCTGGATCTCTCTTTGCGCACTTCACGCATTATTTAAATCCGTCTACATTTTCATTCGTGATGAGCGTGAACGTTATCATTATGGTTGTTCTTGGTGGAATGGGAAGTATGACCGGATCCTTGATCTCTGCAGCTTTTATTACGATCTTGCCTGAGCTTTTACGCCCATTACAAGAGGTGACTGGCGTGGATCTCCGAATGGTGATTTTTTCTGCGACACTGATTGTTTTGATGATTGTTCGCCCTCAAGGACTCTTCGGAAATATGGAATTTGGCGATCTTTGGAGAAAATATGTCAAAAGCCGTTCTTGAAGCTAAAGCACTCTCCATTCAGTTTGGCGGTCTAAAAGCCGTTGATAATTTCAATCTGAGGTTAAACGAAGGTGGCCTTTACGGATTGATCGGTCCTAACGGCGCAGGAAAAACAACCGTATTTAATATGCTCACAGGAGTGTATCTGCCAACTTCAGGTGAATTTACTTTGAAGGGCGAAAGACTGAACGGCCACGCTCCTCATCAGATTTCCCACAAGGGAATTGCCCGGACTTTTCAAAATATTCGTCTCTTTAAAGAAATGTCTGTAATTGATAACGTGCTTGTGGCTTGTCACCAGCATATTTCTTACAACATGGCTCAGGCCGTACTTCAAACCCCTCATTTTTTGAGTCAAGAAGAGCATTTTCATAAACATGCTTTAAATCTTCTTTCAATTTTTGGGCTCGATTCAAAAGCGAGCGAAGAAGCGGGAGCTTTGCCTTACGGACAACAAAGAAAACTCGAAATCGTACGTGCTCTAGCAACAAATCCAAAAGTCATCATGCTCGATGAACCTGCGGCTGGCATGAATCCTTCTGAAAAAGTTCAGTTAATGGATTTGATCGCAAAAATTCGTAAAGAGTTTTCGCTCACTGTCCTTTTAATCGAACACGACATGAAACTTGTGATGGGAATTTGTGAACGAATTACAGTTCTCGATCATGGGGTCGTGATTAAAGAAGGAACTCCAAAGGAAGTTCAAAATGATTCAAAGGTCATCGAAGCCTATCTCGGCGTAGAGGAATTAGCATGAGTCTTTTAAAAGTCGAAAATCTCAGTGTTCACTACGGTGCGATTCACGCCTTAAAAAAGGTTTCATTTGAAGTTCGTCAGGGAGAAGTGGTTTCTTTGATCGGCTGTAACGGAGCCGGCAAGACCACAACTCTTCGTGCTCTCTCTGGTATTGTTCCTTGCGCGGGTAAAATTGAATTCGAGGGAAAAGACATTCGTAATGTTCCAGCTTATAAAAGAGTTGGTTTTGGTCTTGCTCAATCTCCAGAGGGCCGAGGTGTTTTTCCTGATCTTACCGTCTGGGAAAACTTGGAGATGGGCGCCTACATTCGAAAAAACAAAGAGAATATCGAAAAAGATCGTCAACATGCTTTTGATCTCTTCCCGATTTTAAAAGAAAGACAAAAACAACCTGCAGGAACTCTATCGGGTGGTGAGCAACAAATGCTTGCTATTTCTAGAGCTCTGATGACTCGCCCAAAACTTCTTCTCTTAGATGAGCCGTCTTTGGGGCTTGCTCCGCAAATCGTAAAAAAGATTTTTGATATCATTCAGAAAGTTAATAAAGAAGGAATGACAATTCTTCTTGTTGAGCAGAACGCGCGTATGGCGCTTAAGTTTTCTCATCGAGCGTATGTGATTGAAACTGGAAATACCACAATCACTGGATCAGGCGCTGATCTCTTAGCGAATGATGAAGTTCGTAAGGCTTATCTCGGAATTTAAGAGAATTGTTTTACAGAGACCGAATGAAGTTGCGAACCAACTCACTTCCAGATGACCCGACAATTACAACTGAATCGCCTCTTTTGAGGCCTCGATGTTGAGAAATGGGAACAATAATTTTTTTTGAGATAGCGAAAATGTCGCCTTATAGATTAACACGACTCCCGACAATTTTTTTTATTCTGTATTTTTGAAGACAGCCCTCGAAGATATAAAATTCAGCACCTTCTTTAAGATGAAATGCATCTTCTAAATG
>JBFWYS010000093.1:0-10108 GCA_050186175.1 Pseudobdellovibrionaceae bacterium | reverse complement strand
CATGTTCCAAGTCTTGTTTAGAAGATGGCTCCTTAGAATTTTGAAATACCGCGCGCGGCTCTTTTGAGTGATTTCCAGCTCCAGTGCCACCCGAAGACGTTGGCCTGGGACTTCATAAACGAACGTGCCGTCAGGGATTGTCGGCGCTGTTTTCCAATCGACGGGGCCTTTGCTTCCGCCGAGCAATTCGTTTTTGACTTCAGCCTCGGTTTTGAATTCACGAATGACAGGACTTTTTTCCAAAATCCTTCTGATGTCGATAAGCAATTGATCGTGCTCAAACTGGGTTTTGTAGGTTCTGCGATTGACGGCGGTTTCGATTTCGTTACCACTTTCCGCGAGCACTTTTTGACCAAGGCGGCTGATTCGATAGCCAAGCCCCACGCCTTGATCGCCGAGTACGTTTTCGATCAATCCCATTTTTTTCAAAATTCCCAGCCGCCTATAGTGCGCTCTGGAAATGGGGTTGCCATTCCAAAGCTTCGCTTTAATCCGTTGGGCATCGACGCACCCGTATTCACTTAAGAGACGCAAAAGCAAAACATCGCGGCCCACGATTCGATGTGCTTTGGCCCTTTTGGTGCTTGCGAAAATAGGAGTCGCGTTATTTTCGTCCGTCACTTCGAGCCCTCCCATTTGGCAGGGTCCGTAATTTCATACTCGAAGTGCGCAGGGATGAACGTGCCATCTTTGATTTGATCCTCTACGAATTTGACTTTGACCTGGGCGGGCTTTAGCCGCGGACGACTGCCAGAGTTGTCGCTTGGGCCGGTCATTGAATACGGAGCCGCCAAGAGGCTGCTTCGTTCCGCCTCGGCCTTTTTTTGCTTGTCCTTATAGCTTTGATAACCAAGAAGACCGCCCAGGCCAGCGCCGATCAGCGCACCGATTGCACCGCCTTGAGAGCCATTGGCGGCGGACCCAACACCTGCACCGACTCCGACACCGATAGTAGAGCCAAGTAAAATCGACTTTTCTGAGGTCGCGCAGCCGCTCAGAAGAAAAGTCAGAGCAGAGAAAAAAGTGATAAATCGTCTGGACATAAATGCCTCCATTTGTTGAAACTTAGGAGAAGGCGTTGGTCGGCTTGAGAGTAAGCGATAGGTTTAATCAGTCGGTTTTTCAGGGATTTTAAAATCCACCACATCGACCGTTTTCTGCTTGGTCTTTGCCGGGAACTTTCGCGGTAGCAGTTTCTTTTTGACCTTTGGCAGTTTGTAGCGTGGAAGATCCGGCAGCGGTTTGAATTTCACCTTAAGAAGTTTAACACCGCCTCGATGGGGTACGCTTAAAACGCCTTGTCCTAGTCCCAGCGTTTTAAATTCGTTCGGGTGATAAATAAACTCCTCCACATCCCGAACGGAGCCGTCGCCGGTTGTTTCGTCGTCACTGATTTTTTGAGTGATCTTCGTGGTCGTTTTCGTCCCGAACGTGGTTGCAAAATGCTCGCACGTTTTTGGGTCATTCATTCGCATGACGATCTTTATATTCGTGTTCGTCAAGACCACGTTGCGAAAGGCTTCGGACACTTTATCAAGGTCGCCTAGCGACTGATGACAAAACACGACGCCCACATTCGCGGAGCGGGATTTGTTCAAGATCGTACCGAAACCCTCATAAATATAGTCTTGGAAGTCGTCAAGGATGCACGAAAAGAAGGTCGGATTCTTCGATTCCATTTCCACCTCGCATTTTTAATTGCCGTTTAGCAATGGCACTTTGAAAGCATTGAAGGACTAGGCGACCCGTCGCCTCGCCTAGAAATGGATAGAGCATTGTTGGTAGCTGAAAGTAGAGAATTTGATTTTTCTCCATAGCCTCGTCGAGATCAATTCGGTCCTCGGTTTCTTCAAACAATGTTCCGATTTCACTCGACGTAAAATTACTTAAGGCCGTTTCAAGGCCACTGATTTTTTCCTCCCGCTCCCGCGCGGCCAGATTCATAAAGGCCGTCATATCTTTTTTAAGCCCTTCATCGGTGCTCGCCTGAATCCATGGCGACAATACCTCCATGTCAGTTAAAAGCTGTTTTACGAGGGAAAAAGTCGGGACTTCTTTCTGCTCGAAAATCAGTTTTATGACGCCGAGGAAGTATTTATATTGGACATTCCGATAATATTCGTTTTCAAACCTGAAGCTTGAAAATACCCTTTCTGTAACGGCTTGCGGACTTTCGCCTCGAAGCGGATTGAAACTTGACGATGCCTCGATGTTACCAAGCGAAAAAAGACGAAAGTCATTTTCTCGCTTGTACTTTTTCACATACGCATAGAGTTTATCGAGAAAACGTCCGTCAGCCTTTCCGTCTATCAATAAAATTCCTGAGCCGTTTTGAATATCTTTGACGGCCTTTGGAATAACGGTGCTTTCCGATTTTCCGGCGTTCGTGGTGCCGATGACTTGGGTGTGCATGGTTCTGAACTCTTGGCGCAAAGAGACACTTTTTCCGCTTTCTATGTCTCGCCCGAGAAGAACCGCGTTTTGATCTTCGGCAGTGATTGCATCCTCTTCGCACTTTTCAACGTAGGCATTCCAAAGTTTTACGGTCACACCTCCAAATACCGCGAGTAATAAAACTGCCGCGTCAAGTATGAGAAAGTTTTGATGCTCGCCCCAGAGTCTTGTTAAAATTGGTCCCGCTTTCTGCGCAAGAGCCATGATAAAGACACCGACTACGACGAAGAGAATCCACTGATCCGAGGAGTTTTGATTGTTCTTATTGGGTTGGCTCATGGGTGAAACTCGCGTGACAAATAGATGACGAACTCTTGCCCGTCGTTGATTTTCATGGAAGCTTGAGAGCGGCCCATTTCCTCCGAGCTTGATTTTGCATAGTCGAGCGACGATTGCGCGATTCCGTTAAGAGCGCCATTTTTTAGACTCCCTGGTTCAAATGGAATACCCATTTGACCGCCAGTCGTGCGGTCTTTCATCCCCTCGGCCATGCCTCCAATGAAGTTCCCGATGAACTGACTGGCATGACGTTTAAAAGCGCCGCTGGAAAAATCTCCACTCACGCCGCTTGATCCGTCGGACATGGCGGCAAACCCCGAGAAAGAATATTGTTCGCCCTCTGGAAAAACCAAGGTGCTAAATGAGATTTGAAGTCGTTCGCGGGCGGCGTCGATTTGTCCTTGACCGATGACTTTCGTACCTTGTGGAATGACCTCGGCACCCGATGGACTTTTAGACGTTTGAGTGACGACCGCAATCACCGGACTTTTTTGATCGGCGCTTTCCACACGGCCTAACAGTCGCACACGAACGAGAGTCCCAATCGGCAAAATATCGTAAGCCGATTCGCCACGCTTGATGATTTGCGATGCCGAGTATTGGCGTCCGCTGCCGCCATTTCCTCCATACGATTGCGATTTGTTTCCTTGATAGATCGACCCTTGAAGATCGACATAGCCTTGTTGTGTTTGCGATGTGGTTTGTGTTCCATCGGACGGCACTTTGCCGACGACTTCGGCGGCCTTTTTTGCTTCCGCAATTTGGCGCTCGGTCGCGTTTTTGGAATCAAAATAGCTGCCCATTCCCATGACCACTGCCGCGAGCACTCCGAATGCCACTCCGACGTGTACGGCTTTGATGGAGCGTTTTTGACTGTAGGGGTTGGCCTCGCTTAAGAAAAAATCAGCTATCTTTTCCTTTTTTAGAAAAGCCATTTAAGCCTCCCAGGTTTGTGTTGTGAAAACTGAAGTCAGTGAGATTTTTCGTGAGTGATAGAGACTTGAATTTTTCCTGGGACATTTTGAGTCAGGGATTGAAACACCAAAAGGCCCGCACTTGGAACTTCGAGTGTTTCCCCGCATCGTAGGCGATAGTCGTTGAGGCTTCCCTGGATCGTGACCAAAATCACGCCCGCAAGGGCCGTGAGAGTGACTGTAGAGTGAACGGGAACATTGAGAGACACGGTTTCATTAGGTTGCATGACGAAAACGATGTTTTTCGCTTGAACCTCGAAACGCGGATAAGCTTCCGCGTTTTCAAGAACCCGCCAGAACGCGAGTTTACTCCAAAGATTCAACATAAAAAATTCTCCTTTTGAATTTACAAAAGGGATTTGCGTCGGTTCGCGTGGTATTTATCTGAAATCGGCTGAGAATGGGACGGTAACAAAGTTTGGAGCCTTGGGCGGCTTCGTTTGTGCCGCCGCTGATTTGACAGTGAGCTTTGCGGCTTCGCCCTTTTTGAACTCATCACTTCTCGCCAAAATTAAAACATTGGTCTGAAATTCTTTCGGCGATTTTTGCATTTGCTCGAAAAATGCATTTTCGATCTTGATGTCCTTAGACCCTTGAGTGATAGAAAATGCATCGGTGGTCCATGATTGAGGCCGATCACTGTTCGTCAATTTCTGTTGGATCTTAATTTTGAGAATGATCGTTGAGCGGCTTTGCGGAGTCGCAATCGACTCCAAAGTGACGCTTGTTAGACCGAGTTGCACTGTTTTTCCTATTTTTCTCGTCATTAAATCGTCGATTTCAACGACGGTTTTATTGACTGTCGGCCCAATGGGGCCACGATTTTTTGATGGTTTTACGAGAACTACGTCGTCATGCTTCCCTCGACCAGTGATAAGCTTAAATCCAAATTGCCCTTCTTTCGTGAAAACGAATAAATTCGTCTGCGCCCGCGCCATAAGCGGCTTGATTGCTACGATGCTTTTCAAGTATTCAATCTTGAACGCGTCCTGGTCGCCGACGAGTCCTGGCTCTGGATGCGAGTCAAACTTGAGTAGCGTTGAGAATCCTGGTTCAACATAAATCGGTGTCATATCCGAATCGTTTAAGTAAATGGTTCGTGACGAGGCGGCGTGGGCCGGACAGTGAAGCATGAACAAGCAAAAAAATAGTTGTAGCACTTTTGCTCCCTTTGATATGAGCTTTAGCCTCCGATTGAAGACTTAAGCTTTTCACTCGTGATATAGATGCCCTCCGGGTTATCTGCCGTTCGCTCGCCGAAATTGAACCCCAATTCAAATATCATCGGTTGGCCTGCGCGGATTCCATTTATAATGAGAACCCGCTCGGCACCGACGACGGCTGTTTTATTTTTGAGATCAATTTCCGGTTCATCAGGGTACAAGCGTTGCGAAACTTCTTTTTCTTTTGCGAGTCTGATTTGTTCTTGCAGACTGATGAGAAATTTCTCCCTGAAATCGCTTGCAACATAGCCTTGAGCTTCTTTGGCTTTGGACTCAATCGTTTGATAAGTCCAGTTGTGGCGTAGAATCAGGTATTTCTTTAAGATTCTGATAAGCTCCCGTTCCAATGATTTTCCGTCCGGTGCTTTTGGAAAAAGCAAAACGGATGTTTCAGGATTGAGAACTACAACGGGCGTGGATCTTAGGGCAAGTACGCATACAGTCGTTAAAAGTGCGACTGTGAGGCCAGAGAGAACAAGCAAGACGTATTTTAAAAACCTGTTTTGGGCTTCTTCTTGACCCCAAACTTCGAACCAATGGCGTTGAATTTTACGAATCATTTTTTAAACTCCTTAAGTAAATTCACGAATGAAAGGGATATGCCTAGCGTTTAGGTGGAGGGAGCTGCGGATATTGCGTAGGCGGAAGTTGTGTTTGGCGTGGTGGCGGTATTGACGGTGGATACACGTCACGCATGGGCGGCGGTGGTGGAGAACTTCGAGAGAATCCACCGAAAGCCGATCCGTCTTGGCCGAGCTTCGAGTTAATGCCTTTGGCGAACATACCGACATCGCCCAGCACGCCTTTTCCGATATTAAAAGCGGTCAGTGCTTTAGCGGGAGCCGCGAGCATTGTCGCCGCTGTAACTCCGGTTAAACCTCCGGCCGTAGACGTGAAACTTCCGCTGACAAGAGAATGGACGATGAGAGGGGTTCCCACCATGCAAATTGCAATCACGAAGTTGAGCACGATGATCGTTAAATAGTTTCCGTCCATTGCGTACCATGTGCCAAACGGCAGAGCTTTCAGCATGGCGCTTAAAACCGACCACGCGATTTTCCAACAGGCAATCTCGGCCATCGCCGTGAACAATTTCAAAGTGATTTGGCTGGTGAACACATGAAAGAGAAGCAGCAGAGGAGCAATGATCGACAAAAACACCCATGAAAAATGATAAATTGCGACCATGATGAACCTAGCAAAGTAGAGAACAGCCCATGAGAGATATGAAAGCCCCGCAATTATCAGGTCATCAAACGCCAGAATCGGCGTCATTGCGCTTGCCGAATAAGAACCGGCTTTTTCAGAGGCCATTTTCAAAATCGCATCGAGTCCAGCCATGTTGTCGATCTTGTCGGAAATTCCATTAGCCACAAAAAGCATCATGTCGGTTAGCTCCGCAAAGCCGATCAACAGTAATGTTGAAATCACGACCCGCCGAACTTTGTCTAAAAAATCGGGACCGCCCGCCGGGTTTTGAAACCAAACGAGCGCGAGTGACAGCATGAAAAACACAGGGAGTAACATATAGTAAATATTCCTCATCTCACCGTGGATTTTGAAGGCCACGGAGCCGAGGGCCGCGAACTGATCCATAGTCGCCTCGCTTTAAGTATTTAAAGTTGAAAGAAGAGGTCGGCTTGGTTTTTAGCCTTGAGAATCAATAACCGTGCGAAAGCGACGGCAAATTAAAACTCGGTGCGGGAGCTCCGAGGCTCGATGACAATTCCCCGTACTGTGTTCTGAACGCTTCGCTTTGCATTTTCGATTTACGATTCTGCATCGCTAAGTTCTCACTCTGCACTTTCAAAAGTGCCGCGTTGGTGCGGAGGATTTGATTAAGAACGTGGATTTGCATACCTTGAGCTTGCAAACTGGCTTTTGCGGCTCCTTGGGGACTTGCAACTTGGGCATAGTCCTTCATACGCTCGGCCTCTGGGTCCACTTCTTCTGCGTATCGAAAGGCGTCGTTGTGGAGCTGGATGCTCTCGGCCACGGTTACGTCGTGGGTGCTTTGAATTTTCGCTTCCGAGGTCGCTGGAATTTTCCCGTAAATTTTTTCTAGCTCCCTGACCAGATTTGCCAAGTCCTTGATGTCGGACAAATTGCCGCCCTTCAATGTGCGATTCATGGTGTTTACGAGTCGCATGGCATCGCGGAGGCCCTGGTTAATGTCCTGCATGAAATTCAGCGAATCACGGCCATTGCCAAGAATCGAGCGAAGCTGTTCGACTTGCAAAATAGCTTGTTGGAGTATCTGCGCGAGATACACCAAGTCGCCGCCCCAAAAATCTGCTCGCGCCGGTACCGCCGGCGCGAGCAGACAAAAGACGACAGCTATATGAATAAATACTTTTTTCATGTAATCACCATCCTTTCCATTATCAGCCCGCTTTCGCGGTGCCATTTGAGACACCACGCGGATATTTAATCGCCATTTCATAGATAGCCTGATTCAGCGACATTTCAGGATTTTCAGCGCGTATGTTTTCAAGCGCCGTATTGTCATCACGATCCGAAGTGGCGAGCCAATATTCAAGCGGCGTTGGCATCGCACGAATAATCGTTCGATCTTCGTTGGCAATCATAAACGCCTCTGAATAAACGCCCTTTTTTTGTTTGAGCGAAGAGATCAGCGCGATTTCTTGGTCATTCAGCTTCAGAATATCCCGCACTTGCGTTAGATCACCTTTTTGAAGAAGAATCAGTTTGGTTGCGGTATTTCCTAAAATCGCCGATGAAATGGGATGAGCCGCAATCTCGGCGACCCCTTGAGTGATGAATGTGACGCCGCTACCGCTTTTTCGTAGCGTTCGCACCCAATACTCCATCGCATTTGCGGCCGCTTTGCTTTTCAGCAACTCCCAGCATTCGTCCATCAAAATCCGCTTGCGGCGTCCAAAATAGAGAGGATTCCGACTCTCAACCTTTCCGATAATAAAATCAGTGATGATGAGAGTCATAACCGATTGAAGATCGGGATAGTTTGAAAGCGACTTCAAATCGAAGACGACAAAATCAGAGTTCAGATCAAGTTCATTGTCCTGATCTAAAAGCCGCCCGTAGGCGCGGTCTCCGGTCCAGGGGTAAAGCATTTTTGAAAAGTTTTGCAGATCCTTTTCAGGGGATTTTTCCAAAACCTCCCGCAAGTCGCTTAGACGGGGTGTTCGTCCTTTCGTATCCAGTACATTTTTATAGGTTGTAACAATCGCTTCTTCGAGCAAACTCTTTGAAAGTTTAGGTAGTTTTTCCTCGTCCGTGTCGGTGAACATGCTTTCAAGAAGTGCGAGCAGAAATTTTACTTTCTGCGAAGATGGTTTTTTCTCTCCCTCTTCAAGCTGAAACGGATTGATGGCCTTTCTTGCTTCGCCTTCCTTGGGCGGGGCGATTTCAATATATTGACCATTCATAAACTCGCAGAGTTTTTTGTAAGAGCCGCCAATGTCGATGACATAGGTCATCGGCTTCTGAGTCATGTATTGACAAAGGATCAGATTGTTCAGAAAACTTTTCCCAGCCCCCGAAGAACCCGTCACCAGGGACGAGAAGTTGGGCAAGTTTTTCGCGTCAAACGGATCATAACGGACTAATCCGCCTTGCCTGTTGTGAAAAAGGCAGACGGGCCGCATGGTTTTCCCGCTGTAAGGCTCATAGATGGGCAAGAAGTCCGCGAGATTGTCCGTCTTAACACGTTTAGGGCGAACGCTTGTTGTGCATCCCGCAGGTAAAATAGTTTTGAAGACTTTGAAACCTGCGACATTCTCGCTCAAGCCTTCCGCTCCTGAAAGTTCGCGGAATTTGTTGAGCGCGGTCTTGCTCATCATTTCAAGATCGTCTTGAGATTTTGAGCGCAGCATGAGGGCCACTTGAAAATAGAATATCTTTTGTCCGGTATTGATAAGCTCTCGAAGCAACTCCTCCGTAGACTGAAGCTGTGCCTCCGACTCCAAATCGGTTGCCCGCCCACCGTGTGACACCGACATCGAGTGAGCCATGCGGCGTTTGGTCTGAAGATCCGCAAGTTCTTTGCTTTGTTCGGGAACTTTCACATGAACATCGAGCCAATAGTGAAACGGCAGAGCCGACATTCTGGACATCATCGCAGCGTAAGTATTTTCTGGCAGCGATTTCAAAGTGATGCAGCGGTGATAATAGCCGTCATAAAAAAATGTCTCATAGCCTTGAATCACATCGGAGAAAACAAGTTGCTCCCTCGGGCTTTGATGAACCAATTCAGGCGCGATTTTCAATTCGTTCGGTAAAAACTCCTGGGTTTTATGAACATCGGACAGACTGGGAGCCGAAACATCTTTTGACCTTGTGGGATTCAAAAATCTGTAAATGAGGTCTTGCGTTTCTTTTCCCTCAAGAGACCGCCATTCGATCCCGAGCGCCTGAAGCGATTCGCAAAGCGCATGAGCCGACTGCATTAAGCTCAGTCGGCCTTTTTCAAACTGGTCTTTGCGAATCTGTTCAAAATCCTTCGGCGGTCTTAGAAGCGACGCGAGGAATCCTCCTGATTTACCAGGTGAATTTCTTTGAAACCTTTCATAGACAAATAAATATAAAGTCGGCTTTAGGAGCTGTTCAGTCTTTACCTGTTCGCGCAGAGCCTCAATGCGGGCCTCCGCGACCCAGCGAATATGACTTTCATCGCCTTTACATTTTTCGTGCTCGTCAATGAGTGCTGAAAAATCCGAGTTCATTTGAACGGCGAAAGTGATTTCCAGTCCGTCAGCTAAACCGTTCAGCGTCGCTCGAAGGTCTTGGCACAAGCGGTTTACACGTTCGGCGTCCCATGTTTCAATGGCGAGGCCAGCAAGCTGAAACGGTAGGCAAAGACTCCCGTCCGAAAGTACAACGATATTTTCGATAAATTCCCAATAAGGAAGTTGTTTCGCTAGTGAATGTTCCTCGCTAAATTCACTGAATGTTCTAAATGGTCTGAGCTTCATTTTCGTTCTCTTTCCCTACCGACCCTAAAAAATAGGGCCGATAGTCTATGTCGGGTTGAGAGGCAGTGAACACCGAGGGGGAGTAGAGAAATTCGCCGTAGTGCTGAAGGTAGTTGTCGGGTTTACCGCGTTTTAGAAAATAAAGACTGCTGGCAATTGCAACCGTCCCACCCCACACAATGAGGGGTTTGAGGCTTGTCTGACCGAAAATAAGATTGCTTCC
>JBFWYS010000092.1:0-10132 GCA_050186175.1 Pseudobdellovibrionaceae bacterium | reverse complement strand
CGATCTCCGAAAGAGTAATGATACGCCCCCTCGACGTCTCCAACGAAAAAGAAAGAAAAGCTCTAATTCAAGAAGTCGAAAACAAATGGCATGGAGTCAATGTCCTCATCAACAACGCCGGAATTTCCTTTCGCTCTGTTGTTGAACACATGAATGAACAAGACGAGCAACTTCAAATGGCGGCAAATTATTTTGGTCCGATGGGAATGATTCGTGAGGTTCTTCCCCATATGCGTATGCTAGGACGAGGAAAAATTATTTGCATTTCTTCGGTGAGTGGAATGTTAGCAATGCCAACAATGGCTTCCTATAGCGCCTCAAAACATGCGCTCGAAGGAGCCTGCGAAGCGCTATGGTATGAGGGAAAGCCATTGGGAATCGACGTTTGCCTCGTGCAACCTGGATTTATCAACTCTAACTCCTTCAAAAATGTCTATGTCAGCCAACGCGCTAAGGAGGCTCTCTCGAAGAATGATGCCTACAGCGACTACTACCGCCACATGAGTCCTTTTATCGAAAAAATGATGACTCGAAGCCGGGCCACGCCGGGAAGAGTCGCGAGACTCATCCTCGATGTCATCAAAACTGAAAATCCACCTCTATGGATTCCCGCAACTCTCGACGCCACGATCTTCTACTTTATTCGAAGACTTCTACCTCGGCGCTTGTTATTGCCAGTTCTTTTTATGTGTTTACCAAATACAAAAAAATGGGCAAACGAATACACGCACAAACGTTAAAAAAACAAAGTCACGCCTACGGAGCCCTCATGCAAGAGATAATAATTATAGAAAAATCCAAGCATCAAATGGTCTGAAAGATGCAGCTGCAATCCCCCGAAATACTCCGTTTTCTTTTCGATTTCTTCTAGAAGATGCGTCTTAAAATTATAAGCACGTCTATCTGAATTTTCAACACGCTTAGAAAGAGTGACAATTCCCTGTTTAAAAAAAACAGAAAGAGTTGCCAGTGTAACAACGGCCGGATCTTGTCGCGGCTCCTGAATTGCGCGCAGCTTTAAAACAGAATAATCAACTGCCACGGTATTTAAAAATATTCCTCCCGAGTAAGTCTCGACTTCATAATTGAGTATCACGTCGTCTTCGGGAATCTCAGGATTCAATTCAAATCGATGCTGATCAAAATATTTAGATAAACCAAAAGTAATAGGCCCTAAAACTCCGCTAAGTCCCCCACCCGGCTTGGTCTGTTTTGTATCTCCGTTGTATTTTGCCATTAAGCCCAAATTGACTTCGACTCGACTCAGACCCTTTTTCTTATTTGTCCAAAGATTAAAAGCCGTCGCCAAATTCAATTTTGAACTTTTAAATTTATCCCTGGCGATTTTTCTTGCCAAAAGCTCGCCTTCCAGCTCAAAACCAGGAGGACCAAAAAAAGTCTCCTCGCTATTTGAAGGAGAAATCGCAGCTCCAATCCTTCCCAATCCCCGAACAACAGAAAAATCAAAATCACTTTTATAACCGATCGTTTCGATGCCAAAGCCTTTTTCAACTGGAACTGCAGAAGGATTGATGTTCACACTCGAACCAGTGGATGGCGAAGTCGGGCGCATGCTGGCGCGCCGACTGCTCCCTGATCTTTCGCACCAGTCAGGATGGAGTTCACAGATGTAATCTGCAGATGCCATACCCGGAATAAGACAAATCAAAAAAATGGCAAAAATACCAAATCTCATTCTCTAAATATGAACTGGAAAAGAAAGCTCTGCACCATGAAAAATGGATTTTGCCGTAGATCCATGTCATAACCTATCAGGGTCTTCTTTTTTTGGAGTTGCCATGATCAAAAAAGCAGAATATTCGGACTTAGAACCAGTTGCCTTTCTCTTTGACCAATATCGCCAATTTTACAAACAAGAATCAAATTTTTCGGCAGCAAAAAATTTTATTGCCGAACGCTTGCGGAATGGCGATTCCATAATTTTCGTGGCCTATGATGAAATCGGTAATGAAGCCGCTGGCTTCGTCCAACTCTATCCAACTTTTTCATCAGTTTCGATGCGTAAAATGTGGATTCTCAACGACCTCTTCGTCTCTGAAAAGTTTAGAAGAAATCAATTTGCAAAAAAACTTATTGAATCTTGCGAATCTTTTGGAAAAGAAAACAAAGCCCGATCATTGACATTAAAAACGGCAATGACAAATGCCCCAGCTCAAAAATTATACGAAGCCTTAGGTTGGACGAAGGACACAGAGTTTTACTCTTACTATAAACGATTTAACACTCAAGGAGTTTCAAACTCCTAAGACTATCTCTTCTTCTTAGTCTTTTTAGCCACCTTCTTAGGCATTGGCTTTACTTTTTTATCTATGATATTTGGCATTTTACGCCCCGTTTTCGCTGAAGACTTAGTAGAACTCTTGCTAAAATTTTTCATAATATCAGCGATAGAAGAAATGTCTTTTTCAGTCACTTCCCAGACTTGCTTTTCACCGATAAACTTTAAAAGTATCTCAAAAAGTTCTTCAGGAAGAAAAGGCTTTACTCGCCCTGAGCGGTATTCTCTTTCTTTTTCTGAATAAAGGCCCAAAAAAGTTTCGTCACGAAACCAACTCTGCTTGTTCTGCCGCTGAATTTCAGCTAAAGCATGGTCGCTCGGATCTCGTTGTAAAAATTCAAAAAACAGTCCAGAAGGTCTCCCCCCCGGCAAATACCATTCGCCTGAAAAAACCTGGATCAGATTTTCATGTTCATCTTTTAAAATCGGAGTAACGAATTGAACACCATGTTCACAAGCATGGCGATGAAATGAAATGAGATCGCTCGTCCTCAAAGCAATGTGCTGCCAGTGTGCAACCGCCTCATGGCCATCGAGCATATCCCTTACATGTGAGGGCTCAGCCTCAGGTTCTGAGGGCTGGACGACGGCAATAATTGTGCTTAGAGGCTCTTTTTTTGAAGTATTCCATTCACCAATGCGAGTCGCATATGTCATAGATTTTTCTTTTTGGTTTTTCTGTGCAGGTCTTCTTTTCTCGTACAAAATATCATCTAAAGTAACGCCAAAAATAATTCTAAAAACAGGATACGAAACTGCGTACAATTTTGGGTGTAAAAGTAACGTCATGTGATCAACAGCAAAATTCATAAATGCAGATTTTTTCATGATGACTCTCCAGAAGATAAATCTATCTTGCACGCAAAGAGACACTTTAAGCAACTCGTCGTCGCCATTTTTGAGGCCCATAATGCATTATTAAATTTTTAAATGAGCGCAAAAATTGAGAATTGCATTGAAAATGATTCTTTTTTGCTGAAAATCGTCTTTTTTAAAAATTTCAAACTATAAAAAGCCCAGCTCGGGCTTTTTATAGTTATTCAAATTTTTCTACTGAACTGTTGAACCCGAAGGGCTAATCACAATATCGACTCGACGATTTTGAGCGCGCCCTTCTTTAGTTTTATTCGTCGAAATCGGCTTCTCGTATCCCACCCCTCGCGTTTCAACGACGTCACCAGGAATTGCTTGGTGAGAAATCAAATAGTCTTTAATTGATTCAGCCCGCGCCTCAGACAACTTTTTATTGATGTCCGCAGCACCAATCGAATCCGTGTGTCCTTCAACAAGGACCTGTCCGGGACTTAACTTTTCCATCACCTCTTTTACCTTAGCTAAAGTTCCCATTGATTTTGAAGGAATCTCTGCCCGATTTGAGGGAAAATGGATCGATTTCAAGCGGATCAACAAATTATTTCCATCCTGATAAACTTCGGCTTCATCCTGGGTAAAAAGTTTCTTTGACGCCGCAAGTACGGCTTGCTGTTCCTCATGAGT
Source organism: Pseudobdellovibrionaceae bacterium (assembly GCA_050186175.1). GTDB lineage: Bacteria > Bdellovibrionota > Bdellovibrionia > Bdellovibrionales > Bdellovibrionaceae > JBFWYS01. Next base: position 6,336 of record JBFWYS010000092.1, on the reverse strand, counting down.
TTTCATTGTGTTCAACCGAGCTTCAGTTTTCTCTAGATTTTTCTCGGTTGCTTGTAAAACCCCCTGAACATTTCGTTCACGAATTTGTTGAGCTTCCAAAGCGGCAGTTTTCATATCCAACTCGTGAGTTCTTTTTTCAACCGCTAGGGCAATTTCCTCTGGAGTTTGATTTCTTGCACTCTTGGCCACGGATGTCAGTTCAAAAACTCTTTCAGCCTGACCACGAGCCTGATCTACTGCCTCAGCCACACGAGCTCGGTTGTTTCGGTCTGATTCAATCACTTTTTCAGCATTTTGATAAGCAGTCTCCGCTTTTTCAAGAGTTTGAGGAACATATTTTCGTGCACCGCTCTCTTTTGCTTTGTCAATTAGACTCCGCGCTTGCCCCAGGTATCCGGCTTTTAACGAATCTGTTTCTAAATCGATGTAGTCACCTTGAAGTCGCTTCATCTCCTTGGCCGAAGCGCTCTTGCCAGACTCATATTCTTCCGTCAGATCGATGAGATCCTTATCTGCCTTTTTAAGTTTATTCGGATAAAAGGTTTCCGCTCTTGCATTCACAGCAGCCTTTCGTGCATCCATAATAGAAGTTAAGTCTCTTTGCGAACGCCCTGCTGCTTCTTTGGCTTTATTTAAATAGGCTTGAGCGTAGGCAACATCATCTAGAACTTCTTCGTTCGACTGTTTGTCTTGATAGTCTTCTTTTGCTTCTCTCAACGACTTCTGAGCTTTCGCAAAATAATCCGGTGACAGAAGGTGCATATCCTGGTCACGAGCAGCTTTAATTTCACCTTCCATTCGAGTGATCTCTTCAGATGGGCTTGTAGTCGGCGAAATTTCAGCCTTCTCCACACCTCGATGTGCACATGCGCCAACAAAAAGCGAGTAAATCCCCGTAATAATTAGCAGTTGAATCTTAGACATTTTATCTCCTTCATCATGGTTCTCCCACGAAGTGATGCATTTTTGCGACTCCAGTCGCGGCCGTCGTTTCCTTGTTAAAAGAGCAACCCAAGTGCCACATTCCTTTCTGCTTAAAAGAGACTGGTTTGTTATAAGGAAAATAAAAATCAGCGATGCGGAATATTTCCTCATTCCGACGAGACAAAATGGGATCTTATTTTCCTAAACACAGTGTGAAGGCTTACACCTTGGCACCCTCGTTGCTTTGTAAATTTTGAACCCGCTCAAGGAGGTTGAGATGTTTAACGAAAATATTATTAGTGGAAAATGGAAGCAGATCAAAGGTGAGCTCCAAAGAAAATGGGGAAACCTCACCGGTGATGAAATCGACAAAATGAAAGGCAACGTAAACTCAATTTCTGGTTTGGTTCAGGAACGTTACGGACTCGCTCAAGAGGAGGCCAGAAAACAAGTAAACGACCTGATTTCAAACGTCATTGATCTCGAGGATAAAAACAGACAAACAGAACCCCCTCAATCAAAGTGGTAACCAACAATGATCCGTCCACGTTTGGGAGAAGAAAAGGAGTTTAAAATGTTGAGAGCAGCCCTCGGATTTTTCGTACTAGCTCTACTTGCCTATTTGTTAGGTGCCGGTGGAGTTGCAGGAATGTCTTTAGAAATTGGAAGAATCTTAATTGGCGTCTTCTTGGTCTTAGCGGTCATCACATTTGTCGCAGGCTTGCTAACAAGCAAGCGAATTTGATCTGCAAGTATTTAAGGATCGACCCCTATAAAAGGAGACCTTATGAGTTTCTTTAAGAAGTTATTTATTTTTGCAGCGACTGTCCTATTGACTCTTCCTCTTGAGATAAGAATTTCTTACGCGGAAGAAACAATGGGAGAAAAAGTTCAGGAAGCAGCAAGCGACACAAAAGACAGCATCAAAAAAGGCGCTAGAAAAGTAAAAGACAAAACATGTCACTGGGTAAAGGGCAAAATGGAATGCGCAGCCGAAAAAGTTAAACATAAAGTCGAAAATGCCACCGACACAGTAAAAGACAAAGCGGAAGATCTCACAGAGTAATCTGTAGAAGTTGCGATCTAATCTGACACGACTCAGAGTGCCGAGTCGTGTCAGATCAGATCGCAACTTTACTACAAGTAATCTACATATTAATTACTCTAAAAAAGAGGGCTGATTTTTTCAATCCTCTCATTTAACTACACTATTTCTCAATAATAGCAGCAACGCCCATTCCACCTGCCGTACAAACTGAAATAAGACCGCGGCCACTTCCTCTATCGTTGATCATTTTTGCGAGGCTCGCCAAGATACGAGTTCCGGTCGCAGCAAACGGATGTCCAAGAGCAACACTTCCACCTTTGATATTGAGCTTCGATCGATCAATTGATCCCATTGCCTGACTTCGTCCCAACTTTTCCTTACAATAATTGGCAGACTCCCAAGCCTTCAGCGTGCATAATGCCTGGCCAGCAAAGGCTTCATGAATTTCATAAAAATCAAAATCCTGAAGAGTGATCCCATTTCTTTTAAGCATTTCCGATACGGCAATTGTTGGAGCCATTAACAAACCTTCTCCTCCGACAAAATCAACCGCCGCCGACTGAGCATCAATAAAATAAGCAAGTATCGGCAAATTCTTTCTCTGCGCATACTCTTCTGATGTTAAAAGAACTGCCGAAGATCCATCGGTAAGTGGCGTGCTATTTCCCGCAGTCAAAGTCCCCTTGCCTGAAAAATCAAACGCGGGTTTCAACTTCGAAAGTTTTTCAATACTCGTATCTCCACGAACAAGAGGATCCTTTTGAAGACCTTTAAACTCAAAAACCAAGTCTTTGTAAAAACCATCTTCATAAGCTTTCGCCGCATTTTTATGACTTACCAAAGCTAACTCATCTTGTTCTCTCTGTGAAATTTGCCACTCTTGCACCATCAACTCACAGTGCTGTCCCATAGATTTTCCAGTCCTCGGCTCTGCAACAGTTGGAAACTGAGGAGCAAAATCGGTCGGAGAAATTTTTAAAAGAATCTGCAATTTCTGTCCTACCGACTTAGCTTTATTAAGATCAAGCATAAGATGAGAAAATTTCTTCGAAAAGACTCCCTGAATGTCACTATTAGTATCAGTCCCGCCGGCAATTCCACTCTCAATTTGTCCCGCCGATATCTTCAAGGCAATTTGTGCTGCCGCCTCTAAACTTGTTCCACAAGCTCGAGTTAAATCATAGCCTGGCGTATGAGGATCAAGTCCTGAATCCAAAAGACTCTCCCGAGAAAGATTAAAGTCCGAAGCATTTTTCATAACGGCACCCAAGGCCACTTCGCCAAGAATTTGCCCTCGCAAATTATATTTTTGCACGAGTTGCTTCAGAGAGGTTGTCATCAATTCTTGATTCGAAACCCGAGAATATTGGCTAAAAGATTTTACAAATGGAGTCCGTATACCTCCGACAATTGCAACCGGTCGAGCAGAAGGAGATCTAGATAATTTTTTTTGTGAATTCGTCATAAAAGGACCCTCTTTCTATCTAAATATCTTCCTCCTGCAAATTTACTTAGGCAAATAGATCTAAAAATTTCCTAATTCACCCAGACATTGTTAATGGCTTTCCTAGAAAAATTGTTTAATACTACTAGTATGAACAACTCTACTGCATCCGAATCAAAGCTTTCCACTAAGGTCGAATTGCAACGAGGATTGAATTTAGTGGATTCAATCTCTCTTGTTATTGGAACTATTATCGGAACCGGAATTTTTATTAAGGCCGCAATCATGACCCAACAAGCCGGCTCCCCGGGTTGGGTACTTCTCGCATGGGTCGCAGCAGGGATTCTCTCATTAACTGGTGCCTTGGCGTATGCCGAGTTAGGCGCACTCTTCCCAAAAGCGGGTGGAGAATATGTTTTTCTAAAAGAAGGTTACGGAAATTTATTGGCCTTTTTATACGGCTGGATGCGTTTCTGGATCGCATCACCCGGATCAATAGCGGCCTACGCAGTTGGAGCGGCAACATTTGCGGCTCGAGTTTATCCTCTCGACTCTCTCGGCGGAAAGTCTGCGGTAGCAATTGCACTTGTCGCAATCTTTACGGCACTTAATTGTCTAACGGTAAAATTCGGCGGTCATATTCAATCTTTTATGACGGCATTGAAGATCGGAATGATCGCAATCCTAATTTTCGGAATTTTCGGTTTCTCAGAAACAGGAACACTTGAAAATTTCTCATACTCCTCACCATGGCCTGGGTTCTCTGCGTTTGGCGCAGCGATGTTAGCAGCACTTTGGGCATTTGACGGTTGGAACAACCTTCCAATGGTGGCGGGAGAAATTGAAAGACCCTCACGAAATATTCCTCTAGCCTTAGGCTTAGGAACTTTTATTATCCTAATAATATATGGCCTTACAAACGTTGCATACTTCTACGCTCTCACACCCACTCAGGTTGCAGAAAGTTACTCTTCCCTTCATCCCAATGCTCTTCCCGTTGGAACTATCGCCGCAACAACATTCTTAGGAGATTTCGGCGTCATTCTCCTCTCCATTGCATTCGTACTGTCAGCAGTGGGCGCAATGAATGGCTCAATTCTCTCAAGTGCAAGAGTTCCCTTCGCGATGGCGAGAGACGGCCTCTTCATTAAGTGGCTGGGGCAAGTTCACCCAAAAACCCGCTCGCCGATAACTGCATTAATTATTCAAGGTATCTGGGCGTCAGCATTGGCTCTCTCAGGCTCATTCGATCAACTCACAGATTATGTCGTCTTCGCCTCATGGATTTTCTACGCTTTAGTCACCGCAAGTCTCTTTATCTTTCGTAAAAAACTTGCGCATATAGAAAGACCCTACAAAGCATGGGGCTATCCAATTTTACCAAGCTTGTTCTTAATCACTTCAGTCCTATTGCTAATCAACACATTGATAACTAGCACAGAAGCATCACTGAAAGGATTAGTGTTAATTTGTATCGGAATTCCGGTTTATTACATTTTCTATAGAAATACCGGCGTAAAATAGGGAACCCCTGAGTGTCCAGAGGAACCCTCGATGAAAAGTACTCTGGCCCAATGGCAGGCCAATCGCGACTTGATCTGACAGTACAATATAAATTGGGTTACTATCAGATCAAGTCGCAACTTCTACCCTTTATGAAGGGCCGGATTAGTTAATGTTGAAAAACTTTTGGACAAGCTATGATCAAGGGTGAAAAACCAACATGAGAGAAAAAATTCCATTCGATTTTATATACGAATTTCTTCCTGCCGAAAAAATTGAAATCAAAAAGATGTTTGGACACCAATGTCTATATTTCGAGGGCCTTATGGTTATGTTCATGATTTCCAAGTCAGGAAATTCAGACAATGGAATCTGCCTCGCAACCTCAAAACAACATCTAAAAAGCTTAAACAAAGAAATTAAAAGTTTGCGCCATTTAGAATCCTACGGACGAGAGGCTACAAATTGGCGTCTCATCCCCTCCGACTCAAATGAATTCGAATCGGATTCAGAAATTGCATGCTCTTTAATTTTAAAGCGAGATCCAAGAATCGGGCGCGAGCCAAAAAGAAAAAAGACAATATCCGCTACAGGAAACTCAAATTCTCCTAAGAGAAGACAGCTAAGTTTTAGTTAACAGTTATCCACAATGAAGAACCTAGCCTCTACCAAAGTCCGCATTAGTAAAATGAGAACGCTTAGCGCTTTTTTCTTTTCTCAGCATTGAATCATCTCTAACATTGAACCATGGCAAAAATACTAGGTCTTATCGCATTAGTTGTTGGATTGGTCGTAATCGGATTCACATACAAAGAATTCAGATGGAATTTCGCAAACGACTCCGAAAGATTCATCTCTCTTTTCGAGGGTGACCTCGAAGACTTAAAATCCAAAAAACTTCTTCCACCAGAATGGCAAAACATTAAAGAAATCGCGGTCCAAACAACTTCTCCTCAGACAGAGACGTGGGTCAAAAACTACTCTCCAAATATTTCCACGAACCCATCTGGAAATATAAAATTGGAGGTGATCGTAATTGACTGGGCCGAAGACGCCTCAAGCGGCGGAATGGCTCAGATGAGCCTCATTGACCTAACTTCTGGAAATAAAATCTGGGAGCTAGCAAGGACTTACAGACTTAACCCTATTGACGAAAAGATGTAAGCCATCTAGAACCGTCGAAAAGTAAAAAAAGACCGAATTAAACAACTTTCTATTCCCCACATCTTTTGGATGTGGGCTTTTAGTTTTTAGGGTTCAGAAAAAGTGTTTCATACATTTCGACTGCTCCCATTGGTTTAGTCAGCCACGCCAAATAGTAATAAGTCCTGGCTCCTTATAACCTCGTCGTCCTAAAAATCCGCACTTCATTGCCATCCGTCGCAGGGGCCTCGTGTACACTCGGGAGTTTGTCTGG
>JBFWYS010000091.1:0-10141 GCA_050186175.1 Pseudobdellovibrionaceae bacterium | reverse complement strand
AGTGGCCTAATGTTGTTTATTTTTGGGTCTGGTTTTGTCTTCTTATTTTTCCTTTACATCTGCACAATCGGTCCTGGTGTAAAAATCGATGAAAAAATTCAAGATCCGAGTGCTGGTGGAGCTGCAGGTGGTGTTGTTGCGTTTGATGCTTCGAAAGTAGCTGAACCTTATGTTTCAACTCCAGAAATGGTTACTCACGGGGCAAAACTTTTCCAAACGAACTGTGCATTCTGTCATGGAAACGAAGGAAAAGGGGATGGATCTGCGGGAAAAGGTTTAAATCCACCACCAAGAAACTTGGTTGAAGGAAACTGGAAGTACGGTGGAGATGCAATCTCTCACTTCAAGTTGATTACAGCGGGATCACCAGGGACTTCGATGGCTCCTTATGGTCACTTATCTAAAAATGATCGATGGGCTTTGGTTCATTTTGTTGATTCAATCACTCAAAATAAACCGAAGGACGAAGATTCGGCGAAACTTAAAGAATTTCACGCATCTGCAAAATAGGATCTCTAAATGTTATTAGTGGGACAGGGAAAAACAGTTAAGCGAATGATCAGATGGGTTGCGATCGGCCTTCTGATCGCAGCTGTGTCTACTGTCGCTGCCGCTTATGATGGCAAGCCGGCTTCTCTTCCTGCTCAAGATGTTCCTGAAGAGTTCAAAGGTGTTGGCATCGACGAAAAATTGGGAGTCAGTCTTGATAAGACACTTCCGGTAGTAAATGAAAAAGGCGAAACAGTTCCGCTTGGAACTTATTTTGATAAACATCGCCCTGTTATTTTGAGTCTTGTTTATTTTTCGTGCCCGGGTTTATGCAACTATCATCTCAACGGCTTGAATGATGGAATGAAAGAACTCGACTGGAGCATCGGCAAAGAATTTACAGTTATTTCTTTGAGTTTTGATCCAAAAGAAACTTTCGAGACCGCAGCCGCAAAAAAAGAAACATATCTTAAAGTTTATGGTCGTAAAGATGCCGAAAAAGACTGGCACTTCTTAACTGCAAAAGCAGATACAATTAAAAAAATTACTGAGGCCACTGGCTTTAAATATAAGTGGATTGAAGAGGCCAAAGAATGGTCGCATGGTTCTGCGGCGATCATGTTAACCCCCGAAGGAAAAATTTCTCGTTATCTTCCAGGTGTGATGTTTGAGAAAAAAGATTTACGTTTGGCTTTAACAGAGGCTTCAGACGGCAAGGTCGGCAACTTCGTCGATCATTTTGTAATGACATGTTTTCGATGGGATCCAAAACAAAGCAAATTTACTCTCTACGGCTTCAGATTAGTGCAGGCGGGGAGTGGAGTTACAGTTTTATTGTTAGGACTGTGGCTAATTCCGTTTTGGATTCGATCAATTAGAAAGAATAACCGCAAGGCGAGGAGTTAACAGCGATGTGGTGGATTTCTCAGGCCCACGCCGACAAATTTATGCCCCCTGCAGTGACAGATGTCGCTCAGCGAGTAGATAACCTCTACTCATTTTTAGTCATCATCAGCTTTATTGCTTGTGCCATTCTGATTGGCGGAATGATCTATTTCGTCTTCAAGTACAAGCGTCGAGGTGACAACGACAAAACCGCTTACATTACCCACAACACGACGTTAGAATTCCTTTGGAGTTTCATTCCGCTTGTTTTGTTTTTGGCGATGTTTGCTTGGGGATGGATCCTTTATCACGACATGAGATCAATGCCGGAGAACGCACGCGAGGTTCAGGTTGTTGGATATCGTTGGGGTTGGGATTTTTATCACAAGAGTGGGAAGAAAACCTCTAAAGAAGTTAAAGTTCCGGCTGGTGTTCCGGTAAAACTAGTCATGACTTCAACAGACGTTTTGCATTCCTTCTTTGTTCCAAGTTTCCGTATCAAGCAAGATCTAGTTCCAGGACGATATACAACTCTTTGGTTTCAAGCTGACAAATTAGGTGAGTATCAAGTTTTTTGTACAGAGTACTGCGGATCTGCGCACTCGGCGATGTTGGCCACAATGAAAGTTGTTCCTTTAGCCGAGTACGAGGAGTGGCTCGCAACTGAAGAAGTCATTCTTACAGGCGCTAAACTCGGACAAAAACTTTTTAACGATAAAGGTTGCGTGGCATGCCACTCTTTAGATGGATCTCCAAAGGTGGGTCCAACATTTAAAGGTGTTTTTGGTCATGAAGTTGAGCTTGATAATGGCACTAAAGTTGTGGCTGATGAAAATTATCTTCGTAGGTCGATTATGGAAGCCACTTCTGAAACTGTAAAAGGTTTTCCAAAGGGAGCGATGCCAAGTTTTCAAGGTCAAATCTCTGAAGAAGAACTCTCTGGTTTAATTCAATTTATTAAAGAGCTGAAATAAGAGGTAAGCACATGGGTCATTCAGCTGCAGGAAAAAACTACTTAAATGAAACAAGCGGGCTCTGGTCTTGGTTAACGACTCTTGATCACAAGAGAATCGGAATCATGTACTTTATCGCGATTATGATCTTCTTCTTACTCGGGGGGATTTTCGCTCTTTTGCTTCGATTGGAATTATTCGCGCCAGGTTTACAGATCTTCGGAACGACAGATGCCTATAATCAGGCAATGACGTATCACGGAGCGATTATGGTGTTCATGGTTATCGTTCCGGGGATTCCGGCGATCTTAGGGAATTTCTTTTTGCCGATTCACATTGGTGCAAAGGACGTGGCCTTTCCGAGACTGAACTTAGCAAGTTGGTACATGTTGATGTTCGGAGCTTTGTTGGCTTTCGGAACTTTACTCTCTACTAAAATTGATACTGGATGGACATTTTATACTCCGTATTCAATTCGCACCGGAACAGCTGTTGTAATGATGGTGGTTGCGGTTTTCATTATGGGTTTTTCGTCGATCATGACGGGGCTAAACTTCATCGTGACGACTCATACTCTTCGTTGCCCAGGTATGACGATGTGGAGAATTCCGTTGTTTGTGTGGGCCCTCTACTCAACTGCGGTTCTTCAGGTTCTTGCAACTCCGGTTCTTGCGATTACTCTGTTGCTTTTGGCGATGGAAAAAGTGTTGGGGATCGGCGTATTTGATCCGACTCTTGGTGGAGATCCGGTCTTGTTCCAGCACTGTTTCTGGTTTTACTCGCATCCTGCAGTTTACATCATGATTCTTCCTGCGATGGGCGTAGTTTCAGAATTGATCACGACCTACTCTCGTAAAACTATTTTCGGTTATCATGCAATTGCTTACTCTTCGATTGGTATTGCTGCAGTCAGCTTCTTTGTATGGGGTCACCATATGTTTGTGAGCGGTCAGTCTGAAATTGCTGGTATTGTGTTCTCGTTTTTAACAATGCTAGTGGGGGTTCCAACGGCGATTAAGATGTTTAACTGGCTTGCGACTTTGTACAAGGGCTCTATCCAGTTAACGGCACCAATGCTTTATGCTCTAGGATTTATGTTCTTGTTCGCGATCGGTGGAGTTACAGGAATCATGCTTGCGGTTTTAGCCGTAGATGTTCACTTCCATGACACTTACTTCGTTGTAGCGCACTTCCATTATGTAATGGTGGGTGGAACTTTGATGGCGATCATGGGTGGATTTTTTCACTGGTTACCTAAAATGTTCGGCAAGATGTACAATGAATTTGGAGCTCAACTTTCTTGGCTTTTCATTTTTGTTGGTTTCAACGTCGCTTTTTTTCCTCAATTTATTTTAGGTGCGATGGGAATGCCACGGAGATATGCGGATTACCTGCCAGCCTATGAGCCACTCAACAAGATTTCGACGATCGGATCTTGGTTGATTGCTGCCGGATTTGTGATCGGTCTTGTTGTTATCATTCAAGCTCTTCGTAAGGGAGCTAAAGCCCCGGCAAATCCTTGGGGATCTAAGACACTTGAGTGGCAGACAGAGTCACCTCCACCACATTTTAACTTTGATAAAGAACCAGTCATCACAGCGGGGCCTTATGAGTACAGATAGCGCTCATCACGATCCAAGAGTTGCACATCACTTTAGAGATGCGACTCACCAATATGATTCATCAAAACAGGGGATTTGGTTGTTTATGGCAACCGAGATTCTTATGTTCGGAGGATTGTTTGTTGGTTATGCAATTTACCACCACATGTATCCAGCCATGTTTTCTGAGGGTGCAAGTTACCTAAATTGGAAAATGGGTTTTTTAAATACTCTAGTTCTGATTTTTAGTTCTTTGACGATGGCTCTTGGGATTTATTTCATTCAGCATAAACAAAAACAGCTCGCAAATTGGTCTTTGTTTATTACCATTCTTTGCGGTGCGATCTTTATGGTCGTGAAATACTTTGAGTACTCTCATAAGTTTCACGATGGAATTTTTCCGGGAAGGTATTTCTCGCATGAGGGTATTGAGCACGCGAATCTAGCTCTTTATTTTAGTTTTTATTTCTGTATGTCGGGTCTTCATGGGATTCACGTGATGTTGGGAATGGGGCTTATTACTTGGGTACTGATTCGTAATATTCGTGGGGATTTTGATGAAAATCATTATACGGCAGTCGAAGGCGTCGGAATTTTCTGGCACATCGTCGACTTGATTTGGATCTACTTATTCCCAATTTTGTATCTTATCGGGTAAAGGGAGGCGACACCTATGGCATCAAAGCAGCATCACGCAGGCGAAGCACATCATGTAATACCAATGAAGGTGTACATGGCTGTTGCGGTTTCTCTATTCATTCTTACTTTTTTAACAGTTGGCGCTCATAATGTTTTACAACCGGGTAACTTCAAAACGATCGTTGCCTTCGCTATCGCAACAGTAAAAGCGATTCTGGTAATCGGTTACTTCATGCATTTGAAGTACGACAATATGATTAACAGAGTGGTCTTTGGTACGGCCTTTATGGGTCTAGTTCTTTTATTTTTCTTTTGTGCTTTGGATATCGGAACTCGTATTCCTGCTGAGCCATTGGTTCCAATGCCTTCGCAAATTCCACCGATTACGGCTCCTGCGAATCCAGGGACTCCAGCTAGCAGCACTCACTAATAAGTTGTGAGGTTGCTCCATGCTTAAGGCGTATTCAGATTTTACCAAATTCGGAATCGTGATCTTTGCGATATTAACGGGTTTGGCTGGATATGCTTTAGGTTTTCAAATTGAAACTCCTTTTAGCTTTTCTCAGTTTTTATCGATGCTCTTTGGAATGTATTTTTTGAGTTCTGGGAGTCTCGCGCTCAATCAAGTTCAAGAGCGCGAAATTGATATGAAGATGAAGAGAACAGCAAACCGTCCTCTCGTGACAGGAAAAATCACTCCGGGCCTAGGGCTTTGGCTTTCCGTGGTCCTTTTGTTGTTAGGACATGTTCTTTTGTATTGGGCCGCACCTCTCTCGATGCTCATTGGTTTTATTACGGTCGTTCTTTACAACGGACTTTATACTTATTGGTGGAAACCAAAAATGGTTTTTGGAGCAGTTCCGGGAGCTTTACCAGGGTCACTTCCGGTAACAATCGGATTTTCAGCTGCGAACCCTAATATTTTTGGTTCCGATTCGATTTATTTATTTTTAGTATTATTTGTTTGGCAAATGCCCCACTTCTGGACTCTTGCGATTAAATACAAAGACGACTATGCGGCGGGCGGAATTCCGGTTCTACCCTCAGTAATGGGAACTGAAAGGACATTGTTTCATATTGGGCTCTACACCTTTTTGTATGTGGGCCTTGCGCTTGCGGCACCGATGTTTGTTTATGCGTCGTGGATTTATTTGGCGTTTGTGGTCCCAGTTGCGATCAAAGTGATGTGGGAATTTATTAAATTCTTTAAGGCAAAGGGAGAGCAACATTGGCTCTCTTTTTTCTTATGGACGAACTTAAGTATGTTAATCTTTCTGTTCGTCCCGGTGATAGATAAGTGGAATTTCCTTTTTATCGGAACAAACTAACTCCTCTTTGTTGGCATCTTCTTTGAAGAACCCCTTGTCTGAACTGCGAAGAAATATTTTTTGGGGCCAAAGTGTCCCTAAAAAAAGAAGTTCGCACGTGAACATCTAACCAAGAGGGGTTCTCAATGAGATTTCTTATTCAATCAATTCTAATTTTGTTTTTCTGCTCTCAAGCGTCTTCCGCAATAACTCCAGAACACAAAACAAAAATTCGAAATATTGTTGAAAGATTCTATGAATTTAAAACTTTCTCTTTGAGTGCAAAGGGGCTTCGATCACGTCATCCTGGATGTGATGATCAGGATCAAACTTCGTGTGTAGATACAGTTTGTAAAAAATTAGGTCCTTTTGATTGTGATTCTACCGAGGAGTTGAAAGAAATAGGCGCTATTTGTAGAGGTAATTTTGGTGGAACATGTGTAGACGAGGTCTGCAAAAAAATCGGACCATTTGATTGTGATTCTGCCGCAGAGATCAAACCAATTGGTCGAGCTTGCGTCGGAAACCATGACATGAGTTGTTTTGAGGCGACCTGCAAAAGACTAGGCCCTTTCGACTGTGACGACACAGAAGAAGTCGTCGAAGTTCTAAATATCTGCGCAGGCAACTAATTCAGTCAGGTACCGGGTTCCCTATTTTCTCAACTCGTCTGGTGTGTCAGGTTGCTTAAAAGGATGCGCTTTTTTGAAAGCGTCGAGTTCATTTAGATGAGCGTTGATTTTTGTCATCGTTGGAAAAGAATCAAGCGGACATCCAAATCTTGCCGCTGAAAATATGGCTGGTGCTAAAAACGCATCAGCTGCTGAAACTCGATCGCCGAAGCAACAATTACCTGCTGTTTGAGAGAGAACTTTTTCGATGGCGGCATATCCTTCCATCATCCAGTGAACAGTCCAAGCATCCTTATCCATCGGCTTTTTGGGCGAATAATTTTCTTCGATATACTTTGTTACGGCTAAATTATGCAGAGGTTGTACGCCGCTGTTAAACATCTCGCAAACCTGGCGTACCTTTGCTTTTTCGTAAGGTGATGACGGAAAAAGTGGAGGATGAGGTTGGACTTCATCAAGATATTCGATGATCGCTACCGACTGTCCGATTGCATGATCATGATGAACGAGGCAAGGTACTTGGCCTTGTGGATTGAGATTTTTAAAGTCCGATTTGTGCTGTTCTCCGCCGTCTTTCAGTAGATGAACTGCTCGATAGTCAAAGTGGATTCCTTTAACGTGGAGAGCAATTCTGACTCTGTATGCACTCGAGCTTCTGAAATAGCTGTATAAAATTGGTTTCTCCACGAGGAACTCCTTCGTATGCGACTATAGAAATCCTAGCGCTCCAGGAGGCTAACGACAAGGGCAGACAAGGGTCGACAAGGCCCTTTGTGTGGACTAAGTTTGGACTATGAAATTAGCTAGCTTAAAAAATCCAAAAAATTGTGACGGCGATTTAACAATTGTATCCAAAGATCTAAAAAAGGCGGTAAGTGCGACGCACATTGCGCCAAGTCTTTTACGGGCGACAGAAAATTGGTTAGAAGTAAAAGGAGCTCTTCAACAACTCTCAGATGACCTCAATGCCGGCAAAGCTCAGGGCACTTTTGATTTTGATCAGAATAAAGTTGAATCTTGTCTTCCGCGCTCGTTTCTTTTTGCCGACGGATCTGCATTTGTTCATCACATTAAGCTTGTTCGTATGGCTCGTAAAGCTCCACTTCCAGAAACTCTCGAAACGGTTCCTTTGATTTATCAAGGGGAGTGTGGTCGTTTTCTGGCTCCCAAAGAAGATATTCCACAAATTGATTTCAGTCATGGGACTGATTTCGAAGCTGAGGTCGCTGTTATTACAGATTTCGTTCCTATGGGAATTTCATCAGAGGATGCGCTTGATAAAATTTTGATGTGTGTTTTGATTAATGATGTTTCTTTGCGTGGATTAATTCCTGCTGAACTTGCTTCAGGTTTTGGATTTTTTCAAAGTAAACCGGCAAGCGCACTGTCTCCGGTGGCTGTCACAGTTGATGAATTAGGATCAGCCTGGAAACAAGGTCGCATTCACCTTCCACTGAACGTGAATTACAACAATGCTTTTTTCGGAAAAGCTAATGCATCGGCGATGCATTTTCATTTTGGTCAGATCATTGCCCACGCGGCCAAGACACGGGACCTTGTGCCAGGTTCATTGATTGGAAGTGGAACAGTAAGCAATGAAGATCCAGCAATGGGTTCAAGTTGTCTGGTTGAAAAACGTACGATTGAGCAGATCAATACGGGTGAACCAAAAACCCCTTATATGAAAGTAGGGGATCGTATTCAAATTGAGATGTTTGATGGTCAAGGCCAGTCCATATTTGGGTCTATTGACCAGAAAGTATCTCAAGCGCCTTCTCCAATGGGCCGAAAAGCTCCATGCGAGAGGTGAAAATGAGCCGCACTTTTAAGAACGACAGAAAAGAAAAAGAAGAGATTCACGTAGATGCTCCAATGGCGCCGAATTTGGCAGAAAAGCTTTTAAAAACAAGGACATTGTCTTTGTTTGAAGAAGTAAATGCCAAGGTCGCTAAAGAAGTTATTCAAGGACTTTTTCTTTTAGAAGCTGACGATGATAAAAAACCAATTACCCTTTTTCTGAATTCTCCGGGTGGGGAAGTTAATTCAGGTTTTGCAATTTACGATGCGATTCGTTTTATCAAACCTGAAGTTAAAATTGTTTGCACAGGTCTTTGCGCAAGTATCGCTACTGTAATTTTAATGGCTGCGAAAAAAGAAAATCGTTTAAGCCTTCCGAACTGCAGATTCTTGATCCATCAGCCGTGGACTGGCGGAGTCGGCGGTTCCACGACGGATGTCGAGATCACCGCTCGCGAGATCGTAAAAACTCGCGAGAAGATTAACGAACTTTTGGCAAAAGAAACCAAACAGCCACTTGCAAAGATATCTGAAGACACGGATCGTGACTTCTGGATGTCTGCAACGCATGCACATGAATATGGGCTGATCTCAAAGATCATTCAGACCAGAAGCGAAATTTAATTCTTAGATAAAATTTATATCTTAAGCCGTAGTAGTTGATACTGCGGCTTTTGTTTTTAGGTGTGCTCGATGCTTTTCTTCGAGGAAAACTTGGGCTCGGTACTTTTTTAGATTGGTAATGTCTGACTTGTGTAAATGCATGAACTCCACATTTTTCTCAACCAATCTGTTTTTTTGTTCAGCGTACAGTTTTTTATCTTTTGGTGTGTAGAGAATGTATTTGTTATTGAGCGGGAGGTAAATAAATGCGTCAAATAGAACTTTTGAGTTGGGAGCAAATTCGGCCAGTGGAAGCTGAAACATTTTTTCACTGATGCTTTTTTGAACAGGGGGATCCATATCTTTTCTTGGAAAAAAAGCCATCTTCAGCTGATCGCCTTGATGAAAAGAGGTTTTTAAGAAATCAGCGTCTTTCGCAACCCAATTTTGAAAATCTAAGGGCTCGAGCGCAAAATCAAACGCTATTTCATTCTCTAAGACTTCTCCTAAAGTGAGGAGGCTATCTCGTAGATGTTTTTGAACTCGGCTCAAAAACGGAAAGTCGACTTTTTTGTTTTTTCCTAAGGCTGCGATAAGGTATCCTGAAATCTTTCTGGATTTTACAGAGATGCAGGCCACATTTTCAGTGTTTGAAACTGATTCTGGCTTTGGTTTTTTTAATTTTACGACGCTCATTTCGATTGCGGTCGCGATTCCTTCTTCGAAGGCAGATCCTAGGAAGGGATTTGGTTTTTTCTCTTTTAAATTCGAAGTTGTTTTTTCTCGCGCAAATTTTCGATCGTCAACTTCGAAGCCTTTGGAACTTTCAACCGACTTTGTTTTTTGTTCCTCGTGTGTATGAGGAGCTTTTCCATTTTCAGATTTTAGATTCCCAGCAACGGCATTGCCGGAGTTGTCTGCCAATAAATGGGCCGCTTTAGGCTTAGTAGGTTCCTGAAAGTTTTTATGTTCAACTGTTCCTTTAAGACCTTGCTGGGTCGCCTGACGCGTAGTTTGCTTTTCCCCCTTGTCGACAAGCGCCTCTGTTCGACCGTCGATGCCCTTTTGTATAACTGGAGATGCAGGAGTTGATTTCTCAGACTGCAAGATTTTGTTAATGGCCTCTTTGGCTTCTTGCTGCCCTCGAATCGCGATGAGATCGTTCGGCGAGGGTGGAATATAAAGCCCACCATCTGTAGTTTTAGGTTTTGTATTTCCACTGGTTATATCAGAGA
>JBFWYS010000090.1:0-10142 GCA_050186175.1 Pseudobdellovibrionaceae bacterium | reverse complement strand
ATCCTTTCCCGTGGAAGGTAACTACTAAGCTGATCTTTTCAACAAATAATCTGCCACGGTTTTCAGACAAGACAGAAGGTGTTATGAGACGCTTAGTAATCTTGCCTTTTTTGAAAAAAATTGATGAAAAGGAGCGAAGACTCGAGTTCACGGATCCGCAGTTCTGGATCGACACCAGAGAACTTCCAGCTATCCTTGGATGGGCTCTCCAGGGCTTGCAGCGGCTTCTCTTACTGAAACAATTTACTACGTCTCCTAACGCTGACAGCGCAAAGCTTAATTATCGCAAGGAAACAAACCCAGTCTCACAATTCTTTGATGATTACGTGGAAACTTTAAAAGAGGCAGAACTGGCTTCTGGTGAGTTGTACACTGCCTATAACGGATGGGCCAAATCGAACGGCTATCATGCGCTCGCGGCTTCAACTTTTACGAAGGAAGTAAAACGTAGATTCCCGACAGCTACACTGGGTGGTAGTGCAAGAGCTTATCAAGGGACACGAACTCGATTTTGGACTGGGCTTAAGCTCCTGCCATCTTGGGACGAATTGCCGACACCAGCAGAAGTCGGTGCGCAGAAGGAGGATGAGTTTCCTATCGGGTGATACACACACGACACAGGTGATTTCTTACTTTGCAGCAAAAAACGATATGTTTATGTAGAGGAAATCGAAATCAAATTAGAAACCACCTGTGTGTGCTGTGCTGGTCGGAATCAACTAGACCATTTTATGTTTTTAAAAAATACGACGAGCATAGTGCCCGCCGTTAATAATAGAAGGGAGTTTGTATGAAAATCTTAACCCATTCAGAGCGCGAGGCTCTGAAACAAAACGAGGACATTGAAAACCATCACTTGGCTCGATATCACAGATTCGTTGCAAGCCTGTTTGGTGCTAGCGGTTTTGTCGTCGATGCGGAAGACATCCCGCTGACTTTTGACAGGTACAAGAAGCTACTAATGGATTTTCCAGAGTGGTCATATCCTCCAATCCGTCCTGGAAGCAGACACTGGCGCAGTGAATTCTATGCAAATCCTCCAGAGATTAACCGCCTTTATTTGAAAGCATGGAAGGATAGGGAGTACCTCAGAGCGAAGTATCCGGCTATTGTAGCTGCAGATGACGACATTGTGATTTAATTAGCTCTTGCAGATGATGTTTGTATACCAAACAGTGCTGGAAGCGATTGGAAGGGACCATCTCACCGCCACAACGGCTTCATGTGGATCGCTCATGAACGAGTCCCCTTTTTTGAATCTCTTGTTAATCAATTCAATTGCACTTTTGCAGCCGCGCAGTGTTGGGTGTGCAAAAGTGCAATCATTTTTAGAAGCCGTTAGTGTGATATGCTAACCGTGACGCAGCTTTTGTACAAAAACTTCTGGACTAGGGCCTCGCCTTTAATATACACATTCTGCAACTTAGGCAGGATTTTTTTGATTGCGACCTGCTGAATACGAAATCTAATTAGGTAGGCGTTTTTCCCTGCAGCCTACTGAAAATTAAAAAGCACAATTTTACATAACTACAGCGTTCTGAATTTATTCAGATCGCAGCGATTTTTCATCAATAGGAGAAAGTATGAATGAAAGTACTATTATTGTCCCTGAAGTGAATCCTGAGCCTATTCACAGTAATCACGAGCTACCAAATAAAAGATTTGACTGCGTGTTGGATCTTGAGTCCGGCGGCAAATACCTGAGCCTTATCGAAAAAGTAAAGATGATCGCTCGCAACTCTAGTCACGCAATGATGTCGATGGGAGACGTGGGTGTTGGAAAAAGTACGGTGATCATTGAAACCTTAAAGTCTGAGAGGCTTTTAGAAGGAAAAGACTACATCATAATGAGAGGCTATTCGACGGCCATGGCACTTTATGAAAAGCTATATCAGAATCGTGAGGCTGGTAAGATCGTCGTGATTGATGATTGCGATGTTGTTTTGAAGAACAAGACCTGTCTTGATATTCTAAAAGCTGTTTTAGATGACAAGTATCACAGGATTGTAAATTACGAGACGAGACGCAAAGGCGCGGATCTGCCAAAGTCGTTCGTTTTCACTGGTGCCGTAATCTTTATTACTAACTACAAGCCGCGAGAAAATGATATTCACTTTCTAGCTATTCAGGACCGATGCATGGTTCAGAAGTTGTACCTGACAACTCGTGAGAAGCTTGAGTACATAGAAAAAGTTATTGCGCCTAATGATTACAAAAAAACAACTCTTGAGGAAAGAAAAAAAATATTTCAACTCATGAAAGAGGTTGTTATCCAGGGTGGAGTTCATTTCTCATATCGCACCTATTTTCAGCTTCTTGATTTTTACAAGCATGACTTAAAGAATTTTGGGATCCATCTTAGAGAGCTTTTGCCCTACGATAATGAGTTAACATTTCTACTAAAAATGATGAAAGATCGTCCCGATGATACGGAGTTCTGGCAGAGTAAATGGATGGAGGCGACAGGCAAGAGTCGTCGTTCGTATTATTATGCGCTTGCAAAGGTCAAAGACATCCTTCCAGAAAATTCAGGAAGGATAACCGATTCATCGTTGCAATCGATGCAAGGAAATAACTTTTAAAGAATTTTTCTACTTCTATGAGGAGAAAATAAAGATCTAAGTAATATCGAATATCTGCTTCTATAATGTATTCGGCTGTATCTGTCGTGGCGGACAATGCTCCTATCGCCTGTACCGATTTAGCCGCGCCATTCGATCAGTTTGCCCGAAGAACTGAACTTTCTCAGCCCAAACTCCAAACGCCAGGATATTCGCATACTCGGGTAGAAGGCATCGCTCCGTTGCAGCCTGCTGACCGATTCCGACCTGAATAGTTTTAATAAACAGGACTGCTTCCTGATCCGTCGGGATCTGCTTTTTAGCCTTGTTGAACAGTCCACCTATGGCAGTTTCAAGCCGGTTGTCTTTCCAGGTGAAAATTCTCTGAAGACGCTCTCGTCGAAACGTATCGGCACCGTTCACAGGAGCACCTGCGGATATTGTACCTCTGAAAGAAAACTGAGCAGTCATTGGATTGATGCAAAACGAAATCTGATCGCCTGTATCTTGATAGGTGAAAGTAACGGGCGTTTGGAGCCTTTCGCTCTGTAAAAGCACGTTGATTCCAGCGACGAGTTGTTCACCAAGATTTGTTCTATAGTTGCGCGGCAGCCGTTCAAAGAAAATCTCAAGCCTATGCTGTGGGGGAAGAACAAGGCCCGCAAGATGCGGATCCACTGCATTCAAGAGTGACACGAGTTTACTAGACCGGATCCTTTGAACCGAAGACATATTCTTGCATTCACAGAGCAGGCTATAGCCGTCATCAAAAGTAATGCGAAAATCAGGACGTTTGGTAGACTCCGCGACGATAACGTCCGGTGAAAACTCGATGGCAGCAACTCTGAACTTTTCTAAAAAGAAAAAGGCGCAATCGACTTCAAAGAGTGTGTCGTGGAACTGAGTGATATTTTGAAGAGTGCCAACCACTTCCTGAAAATTTGTACAACCCTGAAGCCTACGCAGCTTATGACCTGATAAAATCAGACCAGCAAGAGGCGTGACCTCTGCACCACCATTGTGACTAAGCGTAAGTTCAAAGCGATCATTGAGTTCAAGGAAAGATCCTAGCTGAAAGAAATCGCGCCAGATCGTAAGTCCATCTTCAATTTCAATAGTTGTCAAATTGGCTACTGGCCGAAGTAATGCCTGTTGTAACAATCGGTCGTGGTTGCTCGGGTCGCAAAAATCCATACAGATCCTCCATCTAAATCTAGCGATATCGGTGTCTGCTGAATCTAAACTTTTGAAGGTATAAGTTCAAGGGCAAGAAGGCCCAAATTTAACATCAAGGAGGCAACATGCACGAGACATCACCAACGTTTAGAGAACTAAAACCATCCGCTCGTTGGATTTACATTGGCAATCTCATAGGCTTAATCGGATTTCTGGCAACGACCATTGGTCAGCTGCAGAAGGCCGTCGAGTCCTCTACGGTTGAGCCATTTAATCCAAATTACAAACCAAATTCGCCCGATAGGTCTGCGCCATCGGCAAGAGACTATTTTTCATGAAAGGAATACCAGTGAACAAAGAACAAATTAAACATGTGGCTTATCAGCGAATGCACGCAATAGAGGAACTCTGTGGGGGTGGATTTGTTGATCCATCTCTGCAAAATTTCTGGCGCTTAAACTTCTTAATCGCAGAAGGATTTCAAAGTTACTTTGCCAACTTTGGATTTCTTGAGATCGATGCTGACGAAGCCAATGACGGAAAAGATCAGCTTGATTTTGGAATGCTCAGTCCATTTGAGCATGAAGTCATCGCGCTTTTGGCAGAGAGAATTTCTATGCAAGAAACGCAACAACGACAAATTCGTCTCATCGAATAAAATCCAAAGCATCATATCAACCCATAAGATGCAATACACCCCACTCAAATCGAAAGGAAACCTCTTCCAATGGATCACTTGCCTATAAAAATTGAACATTCTATACAACATATGGAGAACAACGACCTGCCGACGTTGATTATCCGGTATTTCCAAGAGGAAGTTGTCGGAAGATCACCGCTCACGCTTTACGCCCGAAAGATCGACCTCGCCAAGTTTTGCATGTTCTATCAGAATCTCAATGGCCACCTTCGCGCAAAAGAACTGATGCCACGGGATGTGAAACTCTTCCTGAACGGTCTCGAGTCTTGTGGCTATGCCGCGAACACGATCAATCGGCACCTAGGATCCATTCGCGCCTTTGGCTCCTGGCTTCTTGAAAATGGCATCGTGCGTGTTCACCCATGCCGGTCTATCAAAGACCTGCATGTTGACCTCGGCCCGCCAAAAGCTCCGCGAGATAAAGAATATCACCGTCTCCGCAAAGCGGCCGATGTACTTGCGGAGGCTTCTCCTTATGAGTTTTCACAAGGCTTTCGCAATTTGACGTTGTTGGAGGCGTTGAATTCAAGTGGCCTTCGCATCAGCGAGATCCTATCGATCGAGCTTCACCAGTTCAGCGGCCGAAAGCTTCACAACGTACACTGCAAGGGTGGCAAGATCCGCTCACTTTCAATCAGGACGGAAGCGTGCGATTTAATTTCCGAATATATCAATCAACATCGCACAAACGGCAGCAACTTCCTCTTCACATCAAAAACAGGCCAGCGGCTTGACAGAACTAGTGTTTGGAAAGCGCTCAAGAAAATCGCTCGTTTCGCTTCAGCAAGTCTTCCAGCGGAGAAAAAGATTGATCTTCATCCTCACATGCTAAGGCATCGACACGGGTTCAAGAGCAGAGAAGCAAAGGATGCAGTATTTGCGGCAAAACGTCTGGGACATAGTTCGTTGAATTTCATTCAGAGATATACACAGGAAACACTCGAGGAAGAGAGGGACCTCCTCGAGACCATGGACTAGCGGCAACGGCCGCTAGTCAGGCGATCCAGATCAAGGGCCAGTTCACTCTATTGGTCATTTCAGCACAAACAATGTAAGCCCCTGTCCAGCCTTGAAAATGTCTGGGATTTACCGATAGGAGTTGGTCTACAGGAGGTCAGTTTGGGAAATATATTGCTCAGTAATCGACTCACCGACGTTTTAGATCATGTCTTCGAACTGATCCCTGAAAATTTAGACACCGCTGAACACGACAAGATTTCTAAAGAATCAAAAGTCACTCTGAGAGAAGCAAATGACTTTCTCAGAGAGTACATGAACCAGCTCGGTGGTGAATTTAATCTCCGTAAAGAAAGCCTGCACCTAAAAATGGGCCGTTACGCCCCTCATGGTCGATACAAGCCGTATATTTGGGGCGCATTCATTCCAAGTACAGTAAAGGCGCCGAGCCACACTACCCCTCAACTTTATGTATTTCGAAGCAGCAAAATGTTTGGCTGGGGACTCTGTCCAAGTGACAAAGCCCGGAGAGACTCAACCTTTATGGCGGTCTACAAAAAAGTTCTCGGTGAAAACAAATCTGCCTTAGAGCATCTTTTTGCTGAAGGCTTTGTCGGGAGAATTACTGAAGACGGCGATATCCAAACCGACGTAAATGACTTTTTAAGTTCATCAAATCTACTCTTTGAGCGTCATTATCCAGTTTCCAAGATGCCTAGCGAACCTACTTTCAAAAAACAGATAGTAGAAGATATTGCAAAGCTGCTCCCAATTTATCTGAAAGTTGTTGCGGCTTGCGCCTCAAACGATCTACTAGAGCGCACCGGGAAGTCCACTGATATGACGGACCTCTTCGAAAAATGGGACGAGTGGTTTTATGGCGTTAACGACATTGCAACACAATCTGTACCAGAATATCTTCAGCCGGAACTAGGCAAGGAATGGGACGATCTCTCTCAACTATGGGCCATTGGTAGGCGCGAAGCGCTCAGAGCCGTTGAATTGGCCAGGAATAGAAAGACAATTCCCGAGGAACTTATTCATGCTCTCCTGTTCGGAAGACTGCGCAGGACGGCCTACACTGGTGCCTGGCGCAGTGGTGTAAAGGAAAACTTCGCTAAAATCATCACCGAAGTAGATTCCTTTGTTCAGAAATACCCCGCCGGCTGCAATGATGAACAGTTTGATGCTTTGATGGAGCGAGTGCGAACTTCGTGTGGTTTCAAGGCTGAGTCATTCGCCACGCGCCTACTTTGCGACATTGCCCCCAACGTCTATCTTCCATACGGACAGTTCACGGTGTCAGCCCTTAGAGCCGCAGCAAAACTCTTCGGTCAAGTTTCGAGCAAGGGATTGTCAGAAAAGAATTACGAATCGATGTGCAGTGAAGCCAGACGTCTTTGCGAGTTTATTCCGGATCTTCCCCAAGATGAAAAGCTGTACGTATTTGACCATTTCCTTTACTGGATTAACCTCGATCACGCTATCGAAAAAACGACTGCCCCTGTAGAGGATAAAGCAGCGGACAATTCAGCAGTAACGAAGTACTGGAAAATTTCTTGTGGAAAATCTGGACGCTATGGAGCAATTCACAAATCAAAAGGCGTGATCACAATTGGCTGGGGTGGGGTTACTGATCCTCGAAAGTTTGATTCAATCGAAAAACTCCACGAGGCGTATAAAAAGGTCGATGACGGATCTTTTGATCCAGGGCATGCGGCCCGGCAGTGTTGGACCTTCTGCCACGACATCAAAAAAGGTGATTATATCTTCGGGTATGGCCCTGGTGCAGTAATTTTAGTAGGAGTTGATCAAGGAGCGTATGATTTTGTCGATGTCGAAAAGTGGGCTGCTGAGAGCTCAGGCTCCGTAGACATATCCCATCGCCACCTTCGGAAGGTGAAGTGGCTGGGAACAAGCGCCGTTGAAACAACATATCTTAATCCAGATTTAAAAAAGAAAATTGAACGGAACCAAACCATTATTCCTCTAACACAGTCTGAAGGCGAAGAAATTCTGAACTTTGCAGGTGTTACTCATGAGATAGAAGATGCTTCTCCTACTCAAACGATTACTCTCGAAACACTTTGTGCGCTAGGGTTAAAGCCACGTGCGTTCTTTGAATCGATCGAAAGAAGACTTCTCTCTAAACGACAAGTTGTATTTTTCGGTCCTCCAGGCACGTCGAAAACTCATATCGCAAAGCACTTTTCTGAGTGGTTTGCAAAAGGTGGTCGTGTAGCGAGCGTTCAATTCCACCCATCTTATTCTTACGAGGACTTTATTGAAGGGTACAGGCCCGCCAACGATACCACCTCGAGGCAGTTCAAGCTCGACACGGGGATATTTAAAGACTTCTGCAAACAGGCATTGGCGGATCAATCCACTCGGCACGTTTTTGTAATCGATGAGATCAATCGCGGAAATCTTCCTCAAATATTTGGCGAGCTTCTACATCTTCTTGAATACCGTAATGAAGAGGTTACTCTTCCATATTCAAAGTCACCGTTCATCATTCCCGATAACGTATATGTGGTAGCAACGATGAATAGCGCAGATCGATCAATTGCGATGGTGGACTATGCACTTCGCCGACGCTTCGAGTTTTTTACATTCCCCGCCGACTCGGAGGTGTTGGAACAGTACCTTAAAACAAATAACTGTAAGGTATCCGTCAAGAGTGTTGTCGACCTTTTTGAGCATCTGAATGCTGTTGTAGCGCAGGAGCTTGGAAAACATTATCAGGTAGGACATACGTATTTCATGAAACCGGAGCTGAATGAGGAAGGCTTGCATGATCTATGGACATATAGCGTCCAACCGCTCCTCGAAGAATATTTCTTCGACAACCCACGAATCCTTGAGGCACTTGTGTTTGATTCCTTATGGGCAAAGGCGGCAGCGGCTGCATGACCATAATTCTTAAGGAGAATCAAAAACAAACTCTTGAACTTACGGAAGAAGACATAAGCTTTCTTTCTAACGGTCCAATTGAATCAAAGTTTAAAATTCGCCGTCTTGTTGGTGGACTAGGTTTTGAGGTGACCGCTCTCAACACAGTGGGAGCGCTAACTCTTCCGAGCGGCAAGAGTCTCATCATAAAATCTAAGCTGCCCCTTCCGAACATCTTCCGCATGCTTTCATACGTCGGTGAACTCTATAAACCTCTTGATAACGACGTACAGTACGAGCGTGACGAAGAGCTTTTCGACATTATCGGCAGTATCTTTTCACAGGAAATGGGACGCATTTTGCGATTTGGGTTAAAGCAAAACTACTTTCCACAGGCTGAGTCCTTACGAACCATTCGAGGACGGATTGACTTTACGCAGTCTATTCGCAGTTCGGAGTCGGATCGACTGTTTTGTCGCTACTCTAAGCTATCTTTGAATACTCCGCTTAACCGAGCAATGGTGAAGGCCGCCGAAGTTCTTTTGCGTTCGCAGGCGATCAAATCAGAAACAAAGAAACGAGTCCGATCATACCTGTCACATATTCCACTTGATCTTGTGGGACGGGATTTCGCTTCTTCTGAGTTCAAAAAAATCACACTTGATCGATCCACACACTATTACCAGCGCATCATGTTTCTGAGCCGTCTTATTATTGCCAATGCCGCTTATAAAGACGAAGCTGGTGAAAATCGATTCGCAGGTTTTCTTTTAGATGTATCTCTCCTATTTGAAAAGTACGTCTCAAAGGCTCTTGAGACTGAAAACGGAAAGTGGGAGCTACGAGTGCTTTCGCAGAATTCGACAAAACTTGATGTCGAGAAAGAACTGACTTGCAGACCTGACCTCACATTTGTTGGTCCGAATGGAACCTGTTATATTGCCGATACAAAATATAAAGACTTTTCTGACCTCCGCTTCATCAACGAAGACGTTTACCAGATGGTCACATATCTTTTGCACCACA
Organism: Pseudobdellovibrionaceae bacterium; assembly: GCA_050186175.1. Classification (GTDB taxonomy): domain Bacteria; phylum Bdellovibrionota; class Bdellovibrionia; order Bdellovibrionales; family Bdellovibrionaceae; genus JBFWYS01. Next base: position 830 of record JBFWYS010000090.1, on the reverse strand, counting down.
GGTGCAATGAAGGTTTCCTTGTATACCCGGCCTTCGATCCTAAGAGAGTGGGCGTCGTTAAAACTACTCATATACCGAATGGGCAGGGGAATTTTGTTATTCACGGCCTTTGTATATCACTGGAGTCACCCGAAGAAATTATTAAGCAGATTAGCCCCTTCCTAATCAACGGATACAAAAATGGCGAGACCTCAGCATAAAATAGGAAAAACATGGCGTTAGTTGAATGTAGAGAGTGCAAAAAAGAAATCAGTTCGGAAGCGAAAGTCTGTCCAAGCTGTGGAATAGAGAAGCCTTATCAAAAGCCACCTGTGAAGGTGAGTCCTCGTGCAAATGCCGTGACTGCAATTGTTTTGATCGTAGCTTTTGTCATCATATTTAAAAACTGCAGTTCGCCGAAAGATCAAAGCGTTAGTGTCAATGCAAACGGACAAGTAATATAATCCATTCCAAGTGATCCGGGTGCTACCTACTACATTATTGAAAGAGGTGGAAACTCTAACAAACCAACAATTACTACTAGGAGAGTCGGCTCATCGGGAGAAAGCTATGCAACACGTATTTTTGACTGTAAGGCTGGCACAACCAAATACCTGGCCTACGGCGAAACTCTGGAAGAACTAAAGTCTTCTAAGCCAGAAAAAAAGATGTATGCAATCACAGATGAGTCAATAGCTTGGTATCAGTACGAGTATCTCTGTGGAAAAGGTCAACAGACGAGGACTACAAATACGTTACCTACACCAAATTTGACTGCCCATCAGCAAGTGGCTAAGGATGCAATTGAAAAGGCCACGATTGCGATGGATGCCAAAGACCTTGATAGCGCA
>JBFWYS010000089.1:0-10379 GCA_050186175.1 Pseudobdellovibrionaceae bacterium | reverse complement strand
AAGGGATCTCGTCTCCTGCCGTGACTTCTCCTATTAATTATTCAAGAGGCTTTACCCATGAAAACGCAGCCATCGCGGCAAGCTTAAGTGGCGCACAACTTTCTCTTGAATATGATACTGGCGAAGACGACAACAACACCAACAAAGGTTATGGCGCCGAAATCGGATACGGAAATGGCAATGTCGGCGCTATGGCTGGTTACTATAAAAGAGATTGCGACAATTGCGAAGGCCGCGCCGGAGGCCTAGTTGGTGTTGGAGGTTCGTCCTTCACCTTCGGAATCGGATATCGTGAGGAGAATCATTATTCAATCGGACTTTTAATGGGCCAGAGTGGATCGAACCGCATTGGAATTATAGGCGAGTTCGTTGATTCGGAGGATGACACTCAAGATATGACCTCGGCGGGTATTGGCTGGTCTTACAATGCGAAGTCTTGGGTCTTTGCGCTCGATGCTTCGAAACAAACAGTTGAAAACGGACAAAATAATGATGTGGTGTTAGTGACACCCGGATTAAGAGTGGGAGCAGATTTTTTATCAATCTCTATTTCCTATGACATGTACACGAATGACAAAAATGAAGTTTACGATGATCACACTTGGTTCGGAATCGGCTTTAAAGGGAATAGCGGTCAACTCGCTATTTATCATGACTATGTGAATGACTGGTCTCTTGTAGGAAGCTTTTGGTTTTAGATTTAATTTAATGATCGCAAGGAGGCGTGAAATGAAAGTTTTAATTTCAGTTTTGACCCTCATATTTTCGCAGACGGTGATCGCCGCAGAACTTTCGCAGGATGATTACTATTTTGAAGGCGTGCTGGTTTACATTGAAAATCCTCATATGACGAAAAGCATGAGGCTTCCAATCGACTCACGCTCAAATCGCGATAAGGTCTGCCAAATGTTAGGCCATGAATCCGCGCATGAGTCTTTTGAAGAAGACGTCGAAGAAGAGGATACGGTGCTTATCAATGCGCTTGGCGCGCGTAAGAAAATGACTGGCAAAGCTTTTGCTTCGATTACTTGTTATAGACTTAGTTTTTAGCCAGTATTTACTCACTCAATATCAATTTAGTACGTCGAAGACATGATCGCCATATCAACCTATGTACACTTATCAGACCCTAGATCAATTGACCTGATTTAAGCGAGGCCCGCTTCTTGAAAGTAAAGAGTAAAACACGGAGGTTTTTATGAAGAGATTTTCTCTCATATTTATTTTCTCGCTGATTTGCTCGATGGCTTGGGCAAAGCTTGCAGATAAAGGCCCAAAAGAAGTAAAAAAAAATGCGAGCCGGGAAGCAGAGGAGTTTAACAAAGCGTTTTCCCAAATTCATAACACGCTTGGCATAGCAGCAACTAACGAGGCTCAAGACATGGCCCTCACAGGAGACGACAAAAAACCTAATGTGAAGGAGAGTAACATGGCTCCAGTTAGACTTCTAAATACAAACCACAACTAACTGTTTGCCACAAAAGCAAAAAACCCAGGGAAACCCCCGGGGTCTTTTTATAATTCAAGTATAAACTCTCTTACCAATTGTTAAGCCGACGGCTTACCCAATCAACTTCAACGCTAGCTGATTCACTTGGTTCGCTTGAGCCAGTGTTGATGTCGAAGCCTGTAAAAGAATATTGTTACGAGTGAGCTCAGCAGAAGCAGCGGCTACGTCAGTGTCGCGGATTCGGCTGTTGGCTGCGTTCATATTTTCTTCTGATACAGCTAAGTTATCAATCGTTGAAGTGAGTCGGTTTTGGAGAGCACATAAGTTAGCTCGCATGCTGTTCACTCTTGTTTGCGCTTCATCGAGAAGTGCTAGTGAAGTTTGTGCGCCTTCTTTTGTGTTGTAATCCATTCCCGCCATACCAAGAGCATCTAATGTTGCAATGTTTTCTGAAGCATTAAAAGTAATACGATCCTCGAAAGCATTGTTAAAGATACCGACTTGGAAATCAAATTGTGGAGATGAACCATCTAACAATTTTGTAGTTCCCCAAGTTGTGACAGCAGAAATACGTTGAACCTCTGCCTTCAACTGTTGAACCTCTTTATCTATAAAGCCACGCTCTGTGGGGCCGACTGTATCAGATGAAGCTTGGATTCCCAATTCTCTTAAACGAACTACGATGTTCCCGATTTCGTTCAGTCCACCTTCTGCAGTTTGAACCATTGAGATACCGTCATTCGCATTTCGGTTTGCTTGACGAGCCGATCGAATCTGAGCCTTTAAATTTTCGGAAATTGCGAGACCTGCTGCATCGTCTGCGGCGATATTAATTCGCGAGCCCGACGCCAATTGTCCCATGCTCTTATTCAACGATCTTTGACTTGCAATCAAATTTCTCTGTGCGTTGATTGCCGCCATGTTTGTTGTTACACGAAAACCCATAATTACCCTCCGTTGTTAAACATCTTTTGACCTCCCTGTTATTTGTTTTCTCTTCTCGAGAATCCGTTCGATGAAGAGTGGGCTTCCTAGCCCTGTATTCTTTTGTTACGCAAAACTATTCGACATTACAGTCTCATTCTTGACGGGACTTGAGGCGAGAAATTCTCTTATTGAGTTGATTTGGTCGAAGGGCTTACGACGAGAGGCCTGAAATGAACTCGCGAATACGATCTTCTGTCCAGTTTGCATCATCTTCCATGATGTGATGGCCAGCCCAAGGATGGGTAAAAAGTTTCACCGATTTCAACCGCGATGTCAGATTTCTGTGATTCCAAAACAGATTCACTCGATCCCGCTTTCCCCAAAGCAGGAGACATGGCGCCCTAATTTCAGCAAGTGATTTTAAAAGAGACGAATCGGTGATGGTCGCGATCGACCGGATCACGACTTCAACCGCCGTTCGCGGCTTTAAATAACATTTCATATAGACAAGGAATTCATTTTCATCAAAAGACTGAAATTTATTTACAACCTGATTCACAAAAAGCCGAAGCGTGGTCGGGTTCATATAAAGGGCGAGGACTGGAATAAAAAACCGAACTAAAAAATGTCCCCATTTAGGAAAATAAAAATAAGCCGGAGCAATTGCTACCACTCCCCTTACAAGGTCGGGCCGCTTCGCTGCCAAAGAAAGAGAAAGTGTCCCACCCATTGAACTGCCAACAAGTACGACATTTTTTAGAGAGAGAGCCTCAACAAATTTTTCGACTCTCTCCGTCTGACTCTTTAATGAGTACGAAATATGAGCGTCGGTAGCGCTTTGCCCGTACCCAACTAAGTCCAGGGTCGCGATACGAAAATCTTTTTGCAAAAGAGGAATCAGCTTTCGCCACACAAAATGAGACGCCCCTAACCCGTGAATCATAACAAGATCAGGACCCGATCCAGATTGTTGATAAAAAATATCATCGTCACCAATTTTAATTTTCAAACCTTCGGGCCACGCAGTTTGGTTAGCCTGAGTTACAAAATTCTTGTGCCTGCGAATAAAATAGATAAATCCCCAGGAGATGCCGAGGAATAAGAGGATTAAAATTATGCCCACTAATATATAAGACACTCGGAATATTTTAAAAAAGAAACTGCCTTGAGGCGAGCCAGAAGATGCTCACCTCGGAATCACTAGCAGAAGGTCATACCTCCGTTCGCACTGCTCAAAGTTTTCACAAAAAAACGAAGATCTTATAAAAGCTCAAAAAAACGTCAAAAACGTGGCCATTATTTTCTAATCATTTCGGCTATTTAGGCTAAAGGTCGGGGCCAGGAGGCCCGAAAAGTACTTCGTACCGAGTACATTCGTACCGAGTACACCGAGGAAAAAAGAGAAGAGGTCTCTCATGGAAATGAATATCGCAAAAGTTCTCTTAAGCTGCTTGGCTCTCTCCGCCTTCGCAACAGGATGTTCAAAAGGGGCAATGAAAGCTCTTAGCAATCCTGAGTGCCCAAGCCCGGCCTGTACATCTGAGGAAAATTCGGAATCGTTGGAACCGACACCTAGCCAGCCAAGTCTTCCACCAATTGAGAATGTCTATAAAGGTCTCGACATGAAGGCCAATATCAAGGGTGGCGTTTATAACAACACGATGGCCGTTGATCTCGATAAACGGAACCATGCGTTAATTCTCTATATGCCAGTGGGAACGAACATTTTTATCGGCAATGTTTCGGCAACGATTCCTGAGTTGCCAGGCGCTAGCATCAAGACGACAAAATTGCAGAATGGCTCAACTGTCGTGGCTGTCAGCATTCCCCTCAAATACATTATCAAGGGCATCAAGTTTTTAGACCCGGCTCGTCTGCCAAATGGCGATCCGCTTCCTGAAATACCGGCGGGTGAATTACCTGGTTTGGCCATGAAGCTTGGCGACAAAAAAGACGTTAATTTCTATCTTTACGTCGGTGTCGGCGTTGTGGCCGTCTATGTCACGAGCCCATTTGATCCATTTATTGAAATGACTTTCCCGCTTTCGAACCGCGATCAGACGAAAGTCGTCGGTTACTTTGCAACTGTGGCGGAAAAAGAGAAAGAAAGCGTGAAACATCAAGGTGGATTCTTTCTGTCGACTGTGATGCCTGACGAAATTTCGCGTGCTTTAGACGACTACTTCTGATGAGTTTTTGTTAAGTTTCCGTCGATAACTACCATCTTGAATAAAGTGGTTTACAATTGCCCTCAATTGTCGCTACCCTTGAAAAGCTTATACTTTTCAGGGGGCAATTGAAGATGGCAAAAAAAGCTAAAAAAGCAAAAAAGACAGCTAAGAAAACAAAAAAAGCAGCAAAACCTGCTAAAAAATCTGCAACTAAAAAATCTGCAGCAAAAAAGGCTAAACCGAAAAAGGCCGCTAAAAAATCCGCTCCCAAAAAAGCGGCGAAAAAGGCCAAAAAGCCAGCTGCTAAAAAAGCAGCAAAACCTTCTGCCGCAAAATCTGCAGTTAAAAAAGCCGCAGCGCTTGCACCATCGGCAAAACCGATAGTTCCTGATCTTGAGGACATCGTAGCTGATGAAGAAGGCGAAATGAAAATGAACAATCCGTATGCTGCGGACGATGAAGACGAAAGCATGCTCGGTGATGACTTCGAAGACGAAGGCAAAGCCGTTGAAGAGTCTGAAGAAGGCGACGATTTCGAAAAAATCGAAGACGACGACATGACCGATGACGATGATGATGAAGAGGGCGACGACGAAGAAGGCTACTTCTGAGTTTGAGTTCTAACGTTGAAGAAGGAAGGGATCTGTGAAAACAGGTCCCTTTTTTTTCTGCGAAATAGTTTTTCTAAGGGCGAAGCAGATGTTTTTTAAGGACAGCCATTAACTAGCTTGCTCTCAAGCGATGCAACTCTTGTGCTGGTCTTAGATAAGAGTGATTTAACAGTGGCCTTTTCTTTAGCAGCTAATTTTCCATTTTTCTTTAAATTCTGAAGAGCACTTTGATTGCGGTACGAGCGGCCTAAGGCTTCTCCTAATGCTTGCACTTCGCAATTAACAAATTGATCGAGTTCCTTCGAAGCATTGGTAATAACAGCTTTTGAAGCGGTGCTTGCAGCAAAACTCGTCGAATAGAACGAAAAGACCAAAGTGATAACTAAGATAATATTTCGAATCATAAAAACCTCTCATTTGGTTACACTCTTAGATATTTCAAGAGGTAGACCAAGTTCTGAGGCGTAATTTCGCTCTGAAGTTGATAAAAATTCACTTTGAGAGAGAGAGACGTTTTAAGGATTGCGCTGTCAAATTCGTCTGCGCACCAGAGTGAGATCGAGCAAAGCCTACGTGGCAGGGCCATTCCAAGCAGTACAAATGAAAATGATGTTTGCAAAACGCCCGTTTTGAGACTGAAAACCTCTGCTTTGAGCAGTGGCTGCCTGATCTCCCATACAACAGAGCTTCTCGGCCAGCCCTAGATCGGTACTCCAGTTATACATTAAAAATCCGGTCTTCCCCGGTCTTCCAAAATAAGAGCCGTCACAAGGAGTTCCCGGTAACTCTCCACCACCGCCCGTACCCGGATCTGGCTTGCAAGAGGAAATTGTAGGATTTCCTCCGCCATTTGTTTGAAGGAGCACTCCAACCGAAGCCGGTCTTAAAGGAACAATAAGTTTGGTTTCATCAAAAACCACCTGAAGATTTCCACGAAACTGATTGCCAGTGCCGCCTGTGATTACCAACTCAATACTTTTAACCACGAGTGCATTTGTGAGCGCCGATGGCTGAGAACCGATCGTTACAAGATCTGGAGCCGTAGGATCCGCCGACATCGGAATCTTATTTAAAGAAATTTTTGGAGGAGTGGCCGAACCAACAAGACTGGCATTGAAATTCGCGCTCGCGCCGAGAGAGTCTATGATCGCTTTGCACGAGTTTCCCGAATTCATTGATGTACTTAGCATCTGCTGAAGGTCATTGACCCCCAGCTTTTGGGTGATCATTTGAGCCGTTTTGCTCTGAGCACTCATCATCGTCGCGATGGACATCATGATCACACCCATAATCGCGGATGTGATCATCACCTGAATCAACATTTGTCCCTTTTGATTTTTCAAAAGTAACAGATCTCTCAACGCATTCCCCTCGCTCTACACTTTATAAGCAAGTGTAGCCAGCTATTCCCCCGCGAATAGAAAATCAGACTCTACTTAAAATTATCCCATAAAAACTCGACCTTGTGAATCCCGCAAAACCTAACTCTCCTCGAGAAAATGAGCTTTACAGAAAAAATCGCAAGAACATTTTTTTTCGGGAAATCAATCTGTAGATCTTACCAACAACGATGTTTTGCTTCGACTAGAAGATCGACGCCGAATCTCAATTTGAAACAGTTGATTTAAATATATGAGTTGAAAAATTCTGCGAGCCTACCAGCGAATCTTGATCATCCCATCGCCGCCTTTGCCGCCGCCGTGAAAGAGGCTCGCAGCATTATTACCTTGGTTGCCTCCACCACCTCCGCCGCCGGGAGCAGCTCCATCCATACCCCAGTGTCCACCAGCACCACCGTTAGCGCTACCGCCACCACCTCCACTATAGGTGCCACCATAGACATTTGAGCCACTGGTGCCTTTCAAGTTGGCATCACCGAGGTAGCCCTCACCTCCCAATCCACCAGTGATCAGGCCTCCTGCTTCTACTCCTACTCCAAATCTACCGGCCTTTCCTCCATACGCTCCAACGCAAGTTCCAAACATTGAATCGCCACCATCGACGCCGTTTGAACATAAGTCCCCACCGGCGCCCCCTAAGCCCACTACGTAGTTAATAGGGGCTCCGCCAGGAGTCACAAGACATTTTTTGAAGGCATAGCCGCCGCCGCCGCCACCACCGCCGGCTCCAGGTGCACATGGATAAAATCCTCCGTTTCCGGTTCCAGACCCACCACCACCTGCACCCCAGGCTTCTACATAAATTTCTGTGACTTCAGGAGGAACCACAAAGGAACCCGAGGTTGTGAACACTTGATATCCGCCGGGCCCTCCACCCGAACCTCCAGCTCCTTTACAACCTGTTATGGTTTTTGAACCTGCAGGTCCAGTAAGTGTGAGCTCCAAAAGAGTTTCGATATTTTTGATCGGACGTACAAGCTTGCTCTGATCAAATGTGATGACCAGTTTTCCGACCGGTGGTGAGCCGCCCACGACAAAAAGTTTGATGCCACCCGCACTGTCTTCAACAAAAAGTGACTGCGAAAGTGCCGAAACTTTTTTCCCGACTTCAACTAAAGTCACACCCAGTCCCATCGGAATACTTTTCAAATTAATCGATGGTGTGTTTGTGGTTGTGATGCTTCCTGGATTAAATGGAATTCCAGTCCCGCCAGCTGTATTTCCAGAAGCGAGCATAGAGTTGCAAAGAGAATTACTGGCTAGAATCTGCGAGACCTGTCTTAACAAATCCAAGGACGCGAGCTTCTCGCTGAGCCCACGATTCTCTTTACTCATACTTGTCAGCATCGACGACATTGCCGCCCCGATAACACCAAGAATAAGAACGGTAATCATGACCTCAATGAGGCTTATTCCTCTGTTGTTTCCGAAAATTTTTAAAGGCCTTTTTTTATTCATGGCCATAAGCTCACCGCTCCCCTCATACTTGCCCCTCTGCCGAAGGGGCTATTTAATTCCCAAGAAATCAAAAAATGCCTTTGTGCTTGATTTGCGTCCTAGAAAAGCTTCGAGAGTCACATTTGCGTCTCGTAAATTTCCTTGTTCTAAAATCGTTTGACGATATTTGTAACCCACTTCTGGCGAAAGCAAGTTTTGGTTTTCGAAGAGCGTGAACATATCGAATGCAAAAACATTAGACCAGAGATAGCCATAGTAGCCGGCGTCGTAGCCGCCCATAATATGACCGAAGGTTGCCGGGAAGTGTGCATCCGCAAGTGGTGTCATTCCAGTAAGCTCCTTATACAATTTTTGGAACGATTTTGTGACATCTAGATCTTGCGAACTGCGATGGAGAGTCATATCGAAGATTCCGAAAAGTAACTGGCGAGTGTTGCCCCAAGCCTGATTAAATTTTCTTGAGGCGATGAGTTTCTGAATCAAATCATCTGGCAATTTTTGTGATCGATCTTTGTAATGTCCCGAAAACATTTTCAAGATCGATGGTTGCCAGGCCCAATTTTCTAACATTTGTGATGGAGCCTCAACAAAATCCCAAGCAACACTCGCGCCTGAGAGACTCGCGTATTTTACTTTCGTCAATGTCATGTGCATAATGTGCCCAAATTCATGGAAAAGAGTTTCGACTTCGTCATGACTGAGAAGCGACGGCCTATCGCCGCTTGGCGGAGTCAGGTTGGCCACGATCGAAGCCACAGGTGGAGTGTACGCGCCTTCAATCTCTCTTCCCGAGCGCAGAGGAAATGCGGCCGCGTGACCGTATTTTCCTTCGCGTGGATAAAGATCCGTAAAGAAATAGGCAATCAGTTTTCCTGACTGTTCATCTCGTACTTCGTAAAGGCCAACTGATGGATGCCAAACAATGGCTTTTTCTACAGGTATAAATTTAACTTTTAAAAGGCGTGAGTAGATCTCGAACATTTTTGGAACTACGAGATCCGCTGGAAAATACTCTCGCAAAACCTCTTCGTCGATTGAGTATTTTCTTTTGCGCAATTGATTCGAGAAGTAGGCCCCGTCCCAAGGTTCAAGACGAGTTGCTTTGGGATCTGCCAATTTTTTTTCTGCTAGGAGAAGATCGTAATCTTTTTGATAAGACTTACGTAGTTTTCCCTTAAGTCCTTGCAAAAAGTCCCACGCTGTTTTTCCGTTTTTTGACATCTTGTCATAGGTTCGGTAGTCGGCCCAATCTTTAAAACCAATAACCTTTGCGGCCTGCTTACGAAGACGCATCATCTTTTGCATCAGCTCAGTATTCTTTTTGGCCTCGCGATTTTCATAGACAAGCATCATTTTTTTTCGGGCTGCGGAATTCGAAGCATTTTCTATAAAAGAACTATAGAAAGTCGCTTTTGCAGGAATCTGATAGTTCCCGTTCGGCAAAAGTGTAAAACGCGATTTTACATTTTCAGGAATTCCATCCATTTCATTGGGTGTCATCTCTGCCGAATCCGTGTTGTTATTCAGATTTCCTGAAAATTGGATCGAAATATCGGCCATTTCTTTTTTCAGTTTTTTGAATTGTTCAAGTTTTGCATCCGAAAGTTCAAGTCCGGAGAGTTTAAAGCCCTTCATTGTTTCTGAAATCAATCGACGGTCAGCTGCATCCAACTGAGCGGATTTTAGATCTGTTTCAGCATTTTTCATGACCTTATAAAGATCTCGTCGCGAAAAAATTTCGATCGAAATTTGCGACGATTTTGAGTCACATTCTTGCGAGGCTGCTCTTAAGTCGGCATTCGTCGAAACGCTGTACATAAAATTAAGCGGCGACAAACCATCTTGAAAATCTGCACTGGCATCTTCTAATTCACCAAAGCTGTCAGCAAAAGAAAGAGGTCGAGATTGACGCTTACTCAACTGATCAACTCTTTCGGTAATTTTTTTGATCTCTGCATCACACAGTTGTGTGAGCTCTTGAGGCGTATAGTCAGAACGGATCAACGCCGTTTCCGAAAAATCTGTCGATGGTTTTCGAGAAGTTGAAGAACAGTTTACGATCAGAGCACTTGTGAGGCCAAGAGCCGCCAATAAAATTAATTTTCCCACTTTTTTCTCCGTGTTTTGAGCTTTGAGATGCTCAAATTTTCACACGAATAAAAACGCCGAGGAACTGATTCTCGAGAACCTAGACTTTTGGCACCCACGAACCCTCTATGCGGTCGGCGTCATCCACCACAGTAGGTGCCAAGTCTCTAGTTTTTTCACTGCAAGTATTCGGATCTTTCGGTTTTAGGCGAGCTATCTTCCAATACCCCTAAATGATTAACTACGGATTTAACTCCAGGAACATTCCTCACAC
>JBFWYS010000088.1:0-10402 GCA_050186175.1 Pseudobdellovibrionaceae bacterium | reverse complement strand
GTGTGCTCTTCCGATCTAGCGTCCATTCCCATCCATAATAATGCCCACATGCTTCGGTAAAATCATATTGTCATGATTGCCTTTTCTTTTTCGTCAGCTACGGAATCAATTTTCTTAACATAATCGTCCGTTAATTTTTGAACGTCAGTTTCTAATTTTTTACCTTCGTCCTCGGAAATAGCTTTGTCTTTTAAAGATTTTTTTACTTCTTCATTTGCGTCTCGACGAGCCATACGAACGGCAACACGCGCATCTTCAACCACTTGCTTAGTTTGTTTTACAAGTTGCTTACGACGCTCTTCTGTCAGATCTGGAACCTTAAGACGAACAACTTTTCCGTCTGTCATTGGTGTCATCCCGATATCACTCTTAATAATCGCCTGTTCGATCTCTTTGACCATCGCTTGCTCCCAAGGAGCGATCAAAAATGACTTGGCGTCGGGGCAAGAGATAGCAGCTACCTGCGAAAGCGGAGACATTGTTCCGTAGTAGTTAACTTTGATTCCGTCGAGCATCGAAACTTGAGCTCGTCCCGTACGGATTTTTTTAAGCTCTTCAGAAAGAGACTTCAAAGTTTTTTCCATTTTCTCAGTCGTTTGCACTTTTAAATTCGCGAGCATTTGTTACCTCCTATCAATCTTTGGTTGAGTGTACTTAATCAACCTTTGATTGAATTCCTTTCAAGGCTTAGAGCCTTAGCTTTTTACGATAGTTCCTATTTTTTCACCTTTAATAGCGCGTAGGACATTGCCTGGCTTAGTCATATCAAAAGTCATAATTGGGAGATTGTTATCCATACAAAGACTGACAGCCGTTGAATCCATGACTTGTAAACCTTTGTTCAAAACTTCTATGTAAGTGATGTTTTCAAACTTCTTAGCATCTGAATGTTTTTTAGGGTCTTTATCATAAATCCCATCTACTTTCGTAGCTTTCATAATAATTTCAGCATTGATCTCCATTGCTCGGAGAGCCGCAGCTGTATCGGTTGTGAAATAGGGATTTCCGGTGCCGGCAGCAAAAATAACAACACGCTTTTTTTCTAGATGGCGCATGGCTTTTCTGCGGATGTAAGGCTCCGCGATTTCAGCCATTTCGATGGCGGTTTGAACTCGAGTTGGGACGTTTAACTTTTCAAGAGCATCTTGAAGAGCCAAACCATTAATCACGGTTGCCAACATTCCCATGTAATCAGAACTTGCGCGATCCATACCTTCAGCAGAAGCAGCAACGCCCCGAAAGATGTTACCACCACCAATGACGACACCCATTTCGATGCCGTAATTAAAAGCTTCCGCGATGTCCGCTGCAATTTGTTGAATGACAGAAGTGACAATTCCATGGCCTTGCTGCCCAGCAAGAGCTTCACCGCTTAGCTTGAGTAGAACTCTTTTATAAGCAGTTGTCGTCACGGCTTAATGGCCTTTCATTTGCGCTGCAACTTCAGCCGCGAAGTCATTTGATTTCTTCTGAAGACCTTCACCAAGACCAAAGCGAACTACTTGCTTAATAGAAAGTGGTTGTCCTGTTTTTTTAGAAACATCGGCCATGTAGTCTTTTACTTTTTGATCTGGATTTTTAACGAAAGCTTGTTCTAGTAAACAGCTCTCTGCCATCCACTTTTTGATTTGTCCTTCAACGATCTTGTCGATCATTTCTGGCTTTTTACCTTGCTCAAGAGCTTTTGCCTTTAAAACGGCTCGCTCTTTCGTTACCATTTCAGCTGGAATATCATCCGCAGTGATAGAGATTGGGCTCATGGCAGCTACATGCAAGCAAACGTCATTGGCAAAAGTGCGGATCGCTTCGTCAGTCGATTTTGTAGTCACTTCAACCGCAACGCCGATTTTTCCGTCGCCGTGGATGTAGGTGTGAGCAAAACCATCTTTTGCATTGATTCGTACATAACGACGAACAACCAAGTTTTCGCCAATTTTTGCAATTGCATTTTTCAAGTGGACGTCAACGGTTTCAGAAGGATTTTTAGCAAACGTCTGAGTCATTAAACTAGAGCCTTCTCCTTGTCCTTCAAGGCCTGACGTTGAGCCTACGTGGTGAGCCATATCAGCAACCAGTGCTTTGAAACCGTCGTTGCGAGATACGAAGTCAGTTTCAGAGTTAACTTCTACAAGAACGCCAGTTTTGCGGTCTGCGCTCATCCAAGCTTGAACAAGTCCTTCAGTCGCAACACGGTCTGCTTTTTTCGCTGCCGATGAAAGGCCTTTTACGCGAAGCCATTCAATAGCTTTTTCAAAATCTCCACCTGTTTCTTCGAGGGCTTTTTTGCAATCTAACATTCCGGCGCTAGTTTTTTCGCGAAGTTCTTTTACGAGTGTGGCAGTGATCGCCATTTTCATTCTCCCATTATTTAGAATTTAGTTTTCAAAATTTTATTAGGCAGACTGAAGAGACTGAGCGGCCTCTTCAGCACGATAAGTCAGAATACAAGAGTTAAGCTTCAGATCCATCGTCAGAAGGAGTCTGTTCTTTTTCTTCAAGCTCGGCTTGGATTTCAACTTCCTCAGCAGTTCCTGCAGCAACCAACTTAGGCTTAGTTACACGGACAACAGAAGGGCCGGCTTTAGGAGCAGCAGCTTCTCTACCTCTACCAGCTGCAGGGCCACGGCCACGTTTTTGTGGAGCGGCATCCTTATCAAGAGTTGCTTCTGGCTTTTCTTTTGCTGTGTCAGATCCCTTGTCAGTTTGTGTACGAAGTTTTTGCTCCCAAACTTTTGCACCTTCGTTGAAAGCTTCGGCAACCAAGTTAGAGAATAACTTGATTGAGCGAATCGCATCGTCGTTTCCCGGGATTGGGTAATCAACCAATTCAGGATCCGTGTTTGTATCAGCAATTGCGACAACTTTAATTCCTAGACGTTTTGCTTCAGCAACCGCGATGTGTTCCTTATTCAAATCAACGATGAACATCGCTTTTGGAGAATCTTTCATTTCGCGGATTCCGTTAAGGAACTCAGACAGACGCATATATTCTTTTTCGATTTTAGCGCGCTCTTTTTTGGAGAAATAATCAAGCTCACCTTTTTCGCGCATTTGATCGATGCGTTTAAGACGGTTGATTGATGCTTTAACAGTTTCGAAGTTTGTAAGAGTTCCACCCAACCAACGTTTTGTAACGTAGTATTGGCCACATTTTTGAGCCGCTTCTTGGATAGGCTCGATCGCCTGTTTTTTAGTTCCGACGAAAATCATTCTTCCGCCAGATGCCGCCAACTCACGAACGTATTCTGCAGCTTTGTTAGCGCGAATTACGGTTTTTTGTAAGTCGATGATATGAATTCCGCCGCGTGATGTGTACACGTAGGGTTTCATTTTTGGATTCCAACGCTGTGTTTGGTGTCCAAAGTGAACTCCAGCGTCGAGCATCTCTTTCATTGTTACCTGTGCCATGCGTATATCTCCCTTATAGGTTTTGCCGCCTTCTCATGCAGTGACTTTTTCGCTTGCACCAGCTCAAAGTTATTTCCCAGATTTTGAACACCATGTTCAATTTTCTCTAGGACCTAGGGTTGCAGAGAAGTGAGTAATTAGTCCGACAGGGATAGCATAAGCCGTTATATGACGGCAACGCCGGGTCACTTTTTAAGCAGTTTTGATGCTACGCTTCAGGAGAGGGTTCTTCTTCTGCAATTTCATTAGATAAATTGAACATTTGAGGCCCTTTTGAAGGACTTTTTGTCGGACTCAAAAGGGTCTGTTTCATTGCATTAGAAACCAAAGAACTCTGAAGGAGAGTACCTAAGAGATTTCTTTGGTTGTGAGCCTGGCCTGTTCCGATCCATAGGTTTGGCAGACCTGGCCATGTTTGGTTAGCATTCAGCTTGATCTCAGACGAAATAGAGAATGCCGGATTTACGACGATTCTCTCTTGTTTGATGCCTTCGAGGGCCTTAGGATAGGCGCGTTTGATCTGTTTCTTAATCTTTTTTAAAGCCCCAGCTACGATTTCACTGTCTTCGGTCGCTTCTTCATCGAGAAGAGTGAGCCATTGCGAAACTTGAGGGGCTATTTCTTGATTTTCTGTTGTCGACAAAAACTGACCTACACAAGGGCCGAGCTCATCATCTGTCGTGCCGTTGAGAACGTGAATAGCCTTGGATTCTGTGACAAGGGCGGAGTGGAAAAGATCCAAACAAACAGCTGTCCAGTGAGGACCTTTTGCTAATTTTTGTTTTGATCGTACAGGGATAAACTCATCCGCCAACAATACCGAAAGATCTTTAAGTCGACCTGTGAAAACAAAATGATGAGCATGAAGAGTTTTATCGCCATTGATAATTGCGTGATTAACATGGCCGTTTTCAACTACAAAACGAGTGACCCACGAACGCGTAAAACGTGTGCTTGGAGATAAATCTGTGAGGATTCGGACCCATTCATGAGGTTGGCTGTCAGTGAGTAATCTTTGAGCTGAAAGAAAATAAGAAATCTCTTCGAAGTAAGCAGGAGTGCGATCTCCAAAGCCAACAAAAGGACGCACTTCCCCTGATTCATAAGTCACGGGAGGAGTTTCTTCGCTCGTGATTCTGACTTCGCGACCTAAAACAGAAGCAAGAAACTCAAGTCCCTGATGCGCTAAATTTGTGTCTGGAATAAAACGAAGTCCGTTATTCAAAACTCCATATTTGGACTGAACCGCTTTTGAAGCTCCACCTAAAAAATCTGAACTATCGAGTAAAGCGATTTTAAGGCCTTCTCGGTGAAGAGCGGCCGAAATCAAAAGGCCCGAAAGCCCTCCGCCAATAACGGCGACATCAAATGTTTCTTTAGAAATACGATTACGTACGATAGACATCCTTTAACAATCAGCAGAGATATTTATGATTGCAAGACCAAATTAGATGGAGCGGCCAATCAAAAACAGAAAAAGTCGCAAAAGGGCTCTGACAGGCGGTTTAAGGACAGGATACTTGTCCAAGAAAGCAGCAGCTTTTGGGGAGTTTCGATAATAAAAGCGGACAAATTTTCGACCCCATGGTTTTTCTTTTAAAATCCATTCTCTAAACGTTCGTAGCTTCCAAACTTCGATGGCGAGTGGAGATTCAAATGCACTGGTAGCGACAAAGCAGCGCGGTCGAGCAGAAGAAACTTCATCTAGAAATTTGCGAATAGCGGCCGGATTTCGAGCGGTTTTTTCGAATTGCTCTGCTTTTCGCAGAATATCTGGATAAATCGGTGTAAATCTCAAAAAGCGAGCAAGAAGTTTGGCCACGTTGTCTTGTTTTACGACAAACTCAGGACTCGTATCGTAAATTCGAAGCAAATCCCAATAGGCTCCTGCAATAACGGTTAACTCTTGATGTCTCGCATTTTCTTTGAATTTTTCGGGTGTTAATTCGCCGGGTTTGCAGTCAAAAACCACTTCCATCGACCGAACATATTTTTCGTAGCTAACTGCGGCTTCGTTGTATTTCTTTTTCTCCATGGCCTGGCGGCCTTTTTTAATCAATGTCATTCTTTGAGTCCAAAGCTGTTGGCGTTTGGCATCCTTCATTCGAGCTTGATTTAGGAGGACTGAATTTTTACCGATTGTAGAGTTCACTTTAGAAAAACAGTTGGCGCAAATTCGTTCTGGTAAACTTTCAGTAAATCCCGCGAGAACTAATTTTTCTCGCAAACCCACATCAACCGGAAATAAATCGGTCGTCGGTTGTTTACAGCGGGGACATGTTTTTGCTTCCATCGAAACAGTATAGAGGGAAGAGAGCCCGGAGCCACGTCTAGTTTTTTATCTTTTTTGCATTTTTTTAGAAAAAATTAAAAAAATTGAACGAGACCATTATAGAAGTGACGCGGGGTCGACATCGACGATCATTCGGACTCCCTTTTGCAGCCAAGCCTCATCGCCTCTCAAAATTCGGTAGGACTTATTTAAAATTTTTCCGGTATTCGACTTTAGGAGTACATGAAACCGATACTGACCTCGAAGTTTTGCTAAGGGAGCTTCTGATGGACCTAAAACGTGGAGTTCGGAGAATTGTTGATTTTTTTCAATAAGTATTTCCGCTCTTCTGACGAAAGCCTCAGCGCTTTGCTCGACTTTTCTTTTGTCGAGACCTTGAAAACGGATCGCCATAAGTTTTCCAAAGGGTGGATATCCCAAAGACTCCCTTGCTTGAAATTCAGTGCGGGCAAAACCTTCGAAATCGTTTCTTTGTGCGTATTCGAGGCTTACGTATTCTGGATTATAGGTCTGAATGTAAACTTGACCTGGAGCTTCGTCTTCTAAAATGTGTCGCCCAGCCCGGCCACTCATCTGCGTGAGTAGCTGAAAACTCCTTTCAGGGGATCTAAAATCGGGAAGATTGAATCCGATATCGGCGAGAACAAAACCCACAAGAGTCAAATGTTTGAAGTCCAATCCTTTGGCGATCATCTGTGTTCCCACAAGAAAATCAATTTCATGATTTTCCATTTTTTCGACCAGTTCCTCCATGGCTTCTCGAGTTTGAACTTCGTCGCGGTCGGCTCTTGCCACTTTGGCAGTAGGGAAAAGTTTTTGTAAATCAACTTCAACTTGCTCTGTACCCAGACCGATTGGTTTGAGTTCACCTTCCTTACATTCTGGACATAAAAATTCGAGGGGGCGATGATAATCACAATAGTGACACACAAGATGTGATTTCCCGTGAAGAGTGAGAGAAATATCACAATTTGGACATTCTTCGACGTAACCACATCCCTGACATAAAACTGTGGGAGAAACGCCTCGACGATTTAAGAATAAAGCGCTTTGTTTTTTATTGTTAAAATTTTCTTCTAGGGCGTTAAAAAGTTCGAGGCTTAACCAACTTGGAAATTGATTTTCATTTTTAAGAGGATTGATTTCAGGTACCTCATCTCCTGTAGGTTTTCTCATATCGACAACATGAATTTGCGGAAGTGTTTGTGCCAAGGCTCTTTTTGTAAGGCGATGCATTTTATATTTTCCACTTTGAACATTGTGCCAGGTTTCTAGGCTCGGTGTTGCTGAGCCTAGAACTACGGGACAATTCATAAATTTTCCGAGCATGACGGCACAATCTCGGGCATGATATTTCAACTTTTCTTCTTGTTTGAAGCTCGGTTCATGTTCTTCGTCGATAACAATAAGGCCAAGATTGTCCATTGGACAGAAAAGTGCAGATCTTGCTCCAATGAGAATCGATTTACGACCTTCTTGAATATCCCACCACTGATTAGTTCTTTCTCGATCAGTAAGTTGGGAATGAAGAACCGCAATTTGATTGCCAAATCTTTTTGCAAAACGATGAACAAGCTGAGGAGTCAGAGAAATTTCGGGGACTAGAAACATTCCTGATTTCCCCTGCGCCAAGACTTTCGAAAGTGCTTCGAGGTAAACTTCTGTTTTTCCAGATCCAGTGACTCCGTATAAGAGATGTGTTGAAAAATCGGAATTTGAAGTGATTTGTGCTACGGCCGTTTGTTGCTCATCTGTTAGAATTGGAGGGCGCACTAATTCAACTTGTGGAACAACCGGTGACTTTTTGCTTTTTCGAACAGAGGATTTCTTCTCAAGGGGTGGATAAGCCGTCGCAATCACGCTACCAACTGGATAACAGTAATATTCCGCAATCCACTCGACCCATTTTAAATAAGAATCTGATAAAGGTCTGTCGTCGCCTAGGAGAGAATGGATGGCTTTGATCTGGAATTCAGGATTCACTGGAGGGGTTGTAGAGTTGAGAATCACTCCGTCGATATGTCTTTTCCCGAGAGGGACCTGCACGCGGGCTCCGCGAGCTAAAGGGAGATCTTGATTTGCTGGGTGTGAATAAGTTAAGGCCTCATCAATTGGAGCATTAACTGCCACACTCCAATATTTAGTGTCCATTCCAAACACTCACAATCATCTGAACCTCGAGTAGAATTCCACAACCGCTGGATTTGACTCAGCATATGTTTGGAGTGGAGAGATCCGAGAATTTGAGTCAGGAGCTTTTCGTACTTTTGAAGCGAATTGAGATGCATTCAGGGAGCTGACGGAAACCGTTGTTAACGTTGCCTGATTATCTCCCCATTTTACAACACGTGATTTTGGATACTCGAGTCCTCTTGCATATCCAGAAAATTTGATAGCGCGAACTTCAGAATTTTTTCCAAAACGCAGTTTGCGAATCACGAATTCGTCTTGTTCAATCCAAATACCGGGTTCATTTTCTCCCGTAGAAAAAACCCAATTGATGACGCCTTCGAGTCTTCCAAGTTTTAGGTAAGATTCAATATTATATGTTGGCTCATTAAGATTTTTAGGGGCGGGCCGTCTTTGCAAAAGTGTGTTTGGCGCCATTTTATGCTGAATAATCATACGGCCTAAGTTGTTAATCGAGCGACTCAACCAAAACTTCTCGAAAAACTCAGGGGGAGTTCCTTCCTTTTGCAAACGATCCGTAAACACAGTTTTTCCATCGGAATCATAACTGATCAAAAACTCAATCGGAGTTCCTGCTGGATTTTCACCTTTTACTAAAACAGAAAGTGTTGAATCGTTTTCAATCCACCAGGTTTCGCGGAAGGTTTTTGAGCCTTGCGGAGACGAGATTTCGACGAGAGATTCAATTTGATAAGAGCCAGAACCGTGTTTTTCTACGGTTCGAAATAAAATCAAACGAGGTTGCGGCAAATAAGCAAAGGCCTGTGCTGAAAATGTCGTTACAAGAAGTAAAATTAAAAAACGCATCGGTCCTCCTAGCGGATTTTTTCAGCCAGTCTAAGAATGTACTCTCGTGCTTTGCCCGAAAGTTCAGGATTCATTAACGCAAGCTCAACGTTGGCCTGCAAATACCCAAGTTTATCTCCGGCATCAAATCGGGTGGCCGAAAACTCAGTGGCGTTAAGTCCGTTTTCGTTTGCCAAGCGACCCATGGCGTCCGTTAGCTGAATTTCTCCACCGTAACCGGGTTTTGTTTCCTTTAAATAATCTAAAATTTGTCCGTCAAAAACATAACGACCCGGAAGTGCCCACCGACTTGGAGCAGCTTCGACTTTTGGTTTTTCGACCACGGATTTTACTTTGAAAAACCCGTCGCGAACGATTTTTCCGATCTCAATAATTCCGTATTTTGAAACATCGGCATCGGGAACTTGCATGACGGCAACCGTTGAAATTCCTGTTTCCGCATGAGCCTTAGCGAGCTGTTCAGTAACGTTAGGTTCTTCGGAAGTCGTTACCATAATTTCATCACCTAAAAGAACAGCGAAAGGTTCTTTGCCAACAACAGGTTGACCGCAGAGAACGGCATGACCCAATCCCAAGGGTTGCTTTTGACGAATGCTAATAATGTTGGCCATATCGCGAATTTTTGTGAGTCGTTCAAGGAGATGAAATTTTCCGTCCTTTTGAAGTTTGTCTTCGAGTTCGTAAGAAAGGTCGAAAAAATCTTCGATGGCTGTTTTACCACGACCTGCAATGAGGACGATATCTTCAATTCCTGCACGAACGGCTTCTTCAACAACATAAAAAATAATCGGTGCATCTACGATGGTAAGCATCTCTTTGGGAACTGTTTTCGTAGCAGGTAAAAATCGAGTTCCAAGGCCCGCTGCAGGAATAATTGCTTTTCTAACTTTCGTCATTTTCACTCCGAAATCTACGTCTGAATATCATTCTATGATTTACAGACGTTTCATTATTAGACAACCAATATCCTAGTTTTGAATCAGAATGAGAAAGCGTTAAAAATCGGAAGGGGGCTAGACAGATCGTGTTAATATAAACCGATAAGGGAAATGGAAGACTTCAGAGGGAGATTCTCTGGATCTAGGGGATATTTTCATGTTTAAGGGCGCTTTTTTTAGCAGAAAATCAATACTTTCTTTTTTGAGTGTATCAATCCTGATTGTATTGGCGTTTTCTTATCAAAACTGCGCGGGTCCTACCGCTGACACTCTCTCTTCTGAAGAAGAGCCAGAAGGTGATCTTGCTGAACAACCAGTTTATAAATCTGCACCTTTTGCTTTTGAGCTTACTGTCGATCAAATCACCTACATGTCTTGCACAAAACATCTTAACACGAGCGCAAACGATCCTCGAGATGTAGGGGACAAACGTGCCTACTTCACTCTTCGTCTCGGTGCATATGGTTTAAATACAGGAATAAAGTTGTCCAGTAGTTTTATGAGTTATGCCGATGCACATTTTCGACCTAAGAGCGACTCTATCGATGTGGCCGACGATCCAAATGCTCCAGCTCCGGCTGAGGATGTAAAACGACTCCTTCAAAATAGTATCAATGCGGGCGCTCAACTGCAGATGTCCGTGCGTGGACGTAACAATCCTGTTGGATCTGTGGTGAGTGTCAGTGGAGCGGGAACTGTGGGTAATGATCTGGCAAATATCCTTACATCTCTGACTAGCGAGGAACTCGTGAATCAGTTGATCGAG